>NZ_JAATEP010000110.1:0-10588 GCF_012034275.1 Nonomuraea composti
CCTACTTCCCCCGCGATCTGGTTGCCGACTCCGAGATCGCCAGGCCCGGAGACATCGCGCGAGGGGCGAACCGGGTGCTGGAAGAGCTGGGCCATGCGCAGGTCCGTGTCGTGGACGACATCTGGGCGCGCATGCCCAACCAGGAGGAGGCCGAACGCCTCCAACTCGAGCTCGGTACGCCAGTCATGGTGTACGTGCGAGTGGGGTACGACGGGGCAGACATGCCTGTGCGTGTCGCCGTGTCGGTTTTGCCAGCCGACAAACATCTGATCAGATACGAGCTCGATCGCCGCTGACGAGCTCGTGGGTGAAGGGGTGATCCCGCCGGCCGGGCGCAGCGAGAAATAGCCGCCTCGCTGGCCTAGGGGAGTCGTGCATACTCCCCTAAATCGCCATTTATCCATATATATCGGGTTGAGGCCCCATTTCGCCCCTACGCGACATTGCGTCATCACGCTGCGCGCAGGCGCGAACACCCAACGCAACGAAGGGTACTACTATGCACACAAACACCCTGCTTCACCCGCTCTCCCTCCGCAGAGCGGAACCCGCGGACCTTCCCGGCGTCCTCACGCTGCTCGCCGACACCGCCGAGTGGCTGCACGCGCAGGGAGTGCGGCAATGGCCCCGCGGCGGCTTCGGCCCCGAGCGGATCAAGCCGCTCATCGAGGAGCGGGTGCTGTTCCTGCTGGACGACGAGCTCAGGTACCTCGACCCGGACGAGGCGGCCCCGCCGGTGGCCACCATCGCCCTGGACGACCACGCGGACCCCGAGTTCTGGACCCCCGCCGACGACCCGGGGGCGGCGCTCTACATCCACAAGCTGGCCGTCGCCCGCCCCTGGTCGGGCTCCGGCCTCGGGGACGCGCTGCTCGACTGGGCCTGCGCGTCGGCCTACTCGGCGGGCCTGCCCTGGCTGCGCCTCGACTGCGCCAAGGCCAACCCGCGGCTGCAGGGCTACTACCGTGACCGCGGCTTCCGCCACGTACGCACGGTGGACCTGCCGCACCGGTCGTCGGGGGCGCTCTTCCAGCGTCCGTCGGAGGACGTGCCGATCACGGTCTTCCGCGACCTCACGGTCGCCGAGCTGATCAGCGCGTGACCTGGTGGGGGCCCGGCCTTCGGGCCGGGCCCGCCGCCCGTGCGGCGGGGAGAAGCCGCCGGGCCGCGATGTCGCGAATGACCAGGGAAGATAGCCATTTTCCCAAGAATGGGCAGCGCTGGGGGAAAGGGGCGCGTCGCCCCGACGAGTGGGGGAATAGCGCACGGAGATCCCGCCCAGCGCGGTGGCCGCACTCTCGGGGGAAGTCACATGGCCAAGCAGCAGGAACGTGTCGTCCGCGAGCGGCCGGCGGCGCGCGAACGCCCCACGTCCGAGCGGTACGAGCGGTACGTCGGGGGTTCGCCCGAGGCGGAGCGGGTGATCCTCCAGCGGCTCGCCGACGACCTCATGCGCGTCCAGTTGAAGATCAAGGAGCGCGGCGGCGCGTCCGGGATCGACCGGACCTTCCACGCGAAGGCGATCCTCGGGGTCGAGAACGCCACGCTGAGATTCCACGACTCCCTGCCTCAGGAGCTGCGGGCCGGGTTCGCGCAGCCCGGCGCCGAATACCCGGTCATCGTCCGGCTGTCGAACGCGAGCGGTGCCCGCCGGCCCGACCCCGCCCCGGACCTGAGGGGCGCGGCCCTGCGGATCCAGGCCGGGGACGGGGAGGCGCACGACCTCCTCATGACCAACCATCCGGTCTCCCACGCCGCGAACGCCCGCGAGTTCGTGGTGTTCGCGCGGGTCATGGCCGGCGCGGACACCACCGTGCGCCGGGCCGTGGCGCTGTACGTCAAGCTGCCGCGGGCCCTGGGCTGGGCCACCGCCGCCCGCATGCGGCGCAACGTGCTCGCCGGAGCCCGCCGCGAGGTACGCAGCCTCGCCCTGGAGACGTACTGGAGCCGCAGCGCCATCCTCTGGGGCGAGGCCGGCCCGGTCCGCTACCGCCTCAGGCCGGCCGCGGTGTCGCCGGCGGTGCCCGCTCCGCCGCCCTGGGACGCCGACTACCTCTCGCACGAGCTGGCGACCCGGCTGGCCAGGCAGGACGTCGTCTTCGAGCTGTGCGTGCAGCGTTACGAGGACGCCCGGCTCACGCCCATCGAGAACGGCGCCGCCGACTGGCCCGACGCCGACGTGCCCGTCGTCCCCGTGGCCACGCTGACGATCCCGCGCCAGGACCTCGGCACCGCGGCCGCGCGCGCCGCCGCGGCCCGCATCGACCAGCTCGCCTTCGACCCGTGGAACACCACCGACGCCTTCCGGCCCCTCGGCAACCTGAACCGCGCCCGCAAGGCCGCCTACGAGGCGAGCAGCGCCCATCGCCGCGGGCGCCGCTTCGTCACGCCGACGCCGAGACGCAACGTCGTCGTGGGCGCCCTGCTGCGCGGCGCGTTCGGCGCCCTCAACCGGTTCGTCCCCTGGCACCGGCTGCCGACCTGGATCGGCCTGCTGAACGTCGCGACCATCCGGCAGGTGCTGCGCCGCGAGAACCTGTTCGACACCGAGGTGCGGCAGGCCCCGCCCCGGCCCCATCCGGTGCCCCCGGCCCTCGACGAGAGCCTGCTCGTCAGGCGCACCTACGACGGCACCTACAACGACCTGTCCGACCCCGCCATGGGCGCGCTCGGCGCGACCTTCGGCCGCAACCTGCGGCCCGTCCACCGGCCGGACCTGTTCGACGAGCCGAACCCGGTCGTCGTCAGCAGGGAGCTGCTCCACCGCGACAGCTTCATCCCGGCACGGTCGCTCAACGTGATCGCCGCCGCCTGGATCCAGTTCCAGGTGCACGACTGGGTGGACCACAAGCGCTGCCCGGCCGGGGCCGGCAGCGTCGAGGTGCCGCTCCCGTACGGCATGACGTGGACCAACACCCCGGGAGGCGCGCCGGAGCGCGTGATGCGCTTCGCCGACAACGAGGACCTGCGCCCGGCCGGCGGGACGGGGCCGCCCATCCTGTCGGCCAACGCGGCCTCCCACTGGTGGGACGGCTCGGAGGTCTACGGCGGGGACGAGAGCGTCGCGAAGTCCCTGCGCGAGCCGGACGGCGACGCGTCGCTGCGCCTGGAGAACGGGCACCTGGTGCCGGGGCCGGACGGCATCCCGATCACCGGGTTCCGCGACAACTGGTGGCTGGGGCTCAGCGTCATGCACACGCTCTTCGCCCGCGAGCACAACGCCGTGTGCCGCGCCCTGCGCGAGGAGTATCCCGGCATGGACGAGGAGTCCGTGTACCACACGGCCAGGCTCGTGGTCTCCGCCCTCATCGCGAAGATCCACACCGTGGAGTGGACCCCCGCCATCCTCGCCACCGAGCTGATCGACATCGGCCTGAAGGCCAACTGGCAGGGGCCGCCGGAGAGCTGGCTGACCCATCTCGGGCTGTGGCTGGCCGACGCGCACGCGCTCACCGGCATTCCGCGGACGTTGCCCGACCATCACGGCACGCCCTACTCGCTCACCGAGGACTTCGTCACCGTCTACCGCATGCACCCGCTGATCCCGGACGACTACGAGCTCGCCGACCACCGGACCGGGCGGCGGCTGGAGAGCCTCGGCTTCCACGACCTCCAGGGCGCGGCCACCGAGCCGGTCATGCGCCGCACCGGCCTGGCCAACGCGCTGTACTCGCTCGGCATCGCCCACCCCGGAGCGATCACGCTGCGCAACTTCCCGCGCGCGCTGCAGGCGTTCGAGCGGGAGGGCGAGATCATCGACCTGTCCGTGGTCGACCTGGTCCGCACGCGCCGCCGCGCCGTGCCGCGCTACAACGACTTCCGCGCCGGCCTGCACCGGCCCCGCCTGCGCCGCTTCGAGGACCTCACCACCGACCCCGACTGCCTGGCGCGGCTGCGGGACGTCTACCGCTCGGTCGACGACATCGACACGATGGTCGGGCTCTTCGCGGAGAACCCGCCCGAGCGCTTCGGCTTCAGCGACACGGCGTTCCGCATCTTCATCCTCATGGCCAGCCGCCGGCTGCAGAGCGACCGCTTCCTCACCGTCGACTTCCGGCCCGAGATCTACACCCCGCTGGGGATGGACTGGGTCGCCCGCAACGGCATGACGAGCGTCATCCTGCGGCACTGCCCCGGGCTGGCGGCGGTGCTGCCCAGAACCACCAGCGCCTTCGCGCCGTGGCGCCCGACCAGGCCGGAGGCGAACACCGGCACCACGCACGACTGAAAGCGAGCCCGTCATGGACGTCAAGCCGGCCACCAGGCAGGAAGGGCTGGAAGCGCTCCTGGCCCGGCCGCTGCTGGAGACCATCTGGAAACGCCGGACGCACCGCGTCAGCCGCGGCGCGTCCGTGCCGGCCGGCTCGATGAGCTACCGGTCGCCGCATCCGCCGATGCCGCTGACGGAGCTGGAGGAGGCGCTGCTCATCGCGCTCACCGGCTGCTCCGGCCTGACCATGCCGGACCGGCCGTTCGAGGATCCGCGGGACGGGGACCCGATCATGGCCAAGCCCAACCTCACGATGGCCGGCCGGACGGCGGGCAGCCCCGACAACGCCCAGGGCACCCACTTCTTCATGATCAACGACACCGGCACGTACTACCTGAGGAAGCTCCCGCCCGCCGCCGGCCTGCCCTTCACCGCCGAAGCGCTGATCGAGCGGGCCCGCCAGGCCAAGGTGCGGGTGCTCAGCCACCGGCTCGACGTGGCCGAGGGGCGGCGGGACTTCCCCGCCTACCTCGACGCGAACCGCTTCTTGTCGAACCTCCCCGGCAGCACGATCTTCCTGCCCGTGGTGGACCTCTCCCACCAGTACATCAACTGCCTGATGTTCCTGCTCACCCAGCCGGAGGGGGCCAGGCCGACGTTCGTCGACGACCGCAACCTCTACCGGCCGGCGGGCGTCGCCAAATGGGTCAAGAACGGGTTCCTCAACCCGGACGTCAAGGTGCCGCTCGGCGCCATGGGCACGATGCGCGTCCAGATCGAGGCGGACCTGCTCATGCAGAACCTGATGCTGACCGCCGACGCGATGGGGCTCGGCGCCTGGATCCACGGCACGATCCATCCGCAGATCATGCTGGGCGACCCGAAGTTCTCCCGCGCCTACGGCAGGATGCTCGGCTTCGACTTCGTCACGCCGCGCTTCCGCCTCGCCGACGTCCTGCGCTGGCACGTGCCGCTGCCCAGGTACGCCACGCTGCGCTCCCACCCCGTGGGCCTGCGGGTGAACGGGGAGCAGCTCATCAGGGCCGCCTGCCCGCCCAACTTCCCGTCGATGCAGGCGGCCGTGGACCACGTCGTACGGGCCAAGTTCGGCCCCGGCGGCATCTACACCGACGAGGCGACGTTCGCCCGCATCTACAAGGGCGACTACGGGCGGCGTTACCTGGCCGAGGCGAGCGCGTACGAGCAGGAGGTGATCGACTGCGCGCGGGACGTCTGCGTCTACATCCACGAGACGCACGGCCGCTTCCCCGCCCACGCGGACGCCATCCACGTGCCCGGCATCTGGCTGCAGACCCATCACGTCGAGACCGAGTACTACGAGCGTTTTTTCGCGGACGGGACGACCGACGCCCATCGGCGGCATGCCGCACGCTGGCACGGGGAGAGGGCACGTCCGTGAAGGTCTACGAGGCCATCGTCGCCGGGCTGGAGGACGTCGGCGTCGAGGCCGCCTTCGGGGGAGCGGGGGAGAACGCCGCGGGCCTGATGCTGGCGCTGAAGCACTCGCGGCGGATCCGGCCGATCATCACCCGCCACGAGCAGGCGGCGTCGTTCATGGCGTGCGGCTACGCGATGTTCAGCGGGAAGCTGGGCTTCTGCTTCGCCACGGCCGGGCCCGGCGCGTTCAACCTGTTCTCGGGCCTGGCCATGGCGATGTCCGACTCCTACCCGGTCCTGGCGGTCTCGGGCTACGCGCCCAGGAAGTGGCAGGGCTGGGGCTCGCTGAACGAGACCTCGGGCCTCGGCGGGACACCCGACTCCCGGGCCATGTTCGCCGCCACGACCAAGAAGTCCTTCCTGCTGGAATCCGCCGAGGACACCTTCGACGTGCTCGAAGAGGCCGTCAACCGCGCCTTCGAGGGGCGGCCGGGCCCCGTGCACATCCACGTCCCCCTGGACCTGACCGAGCGCGGCGTCGAGGTCGGGAACAGGCGGCCCGTCCGGCTCGACGTCGCGCCCGTCCCGCCCGACCCGGCCCGCGTAGAGGAGATCGCGTCGGTGCTCGCGGACGCTCTCGCGCGGCGCCGGCGGATCGTCGTGCTCGCCGGGTTCGGCGCCGTCCGCAGCGGCGCCGGCCCGCAGATCAAGCGGCTGGTCGAACGGTTCCAGATCCCGCTGCTGACCACGCTCGACGGCAAGGGCATCGTGTCGGAGACCCATCCGCTCGCGCTGGGAGTCTTCTCCGACAGCGGGCACGCGAGCGCCTGGAAGGCGTTCAGGGAGGCCGACGTCGTCCTGTGCGTCGGGAACTCGCTGAACCAGCACGCCACCTTCGGCTACCGCGAGGACCTGTTCGACGGCAAGCTGCTCATCCACGTCAACATCTGCGAGAACGAGTTCCGCAAGGCGTACCCGCCCGACCACGCGCTGCTGTCGGACGCGCGCCCGGCGGTCGCCGCGCTGGTCGAGGCGCTGGAGCGGAAGGTCGGCGACGTACCGGCCGCCGGCGTGACCGGCAAGGACTACGAGAGCAGGCACATCACCCACCTGACCGGCCGGATCCATCCGGGCGAGCTCGCGCAGGCGATCGGCCGGCTCCTGCCGGCGGGCGCCGTCCTCCTGGCCGACGCGGGCGCCCACCTGGCGTGGCTCGGCTACTACGTGGAGGTCGAGGAGGGCCAGAACTTCCGCAAGGCCGGCTCGTTCGGGCCGATGGCCGGGCACGTCAACGGCGCGATCGGGGTGAAGGTCGCCCACCCGGACCGGACGGTCGTGGTCGGCTGCGGCGACGGATGCTACGCGCTGTCCGGCTTCGAGCTGATGACCGCCGTCGAGCACGACATCCCGGTCATCTGGGTCATCTTCGACGACCAGGAGTTCAAGCTGATCAAGCTCTACCAGCTCGCGGCGTACCGGGAGAGCGGCCTGGTCGAGTTCCGCAACCCCGACTTCGCCGCCTACGCGAGGGCCTGCGGGGCCGACGGGTACCGGGTGGAGACGATCGAGGAGTTCGAGAGCGCCTTCCGCTCGGCACTCGGCTCGGGCCGCCCCACGGTGATCGACGCCAGGATCACGCGGTGGGCGGTCCCGCACTACAGCCCCTCACCGTACGGGGTGATCGCCGGGCTGGTGGAGGCCGTCGAGGAGCGCCTGCGCGGCCGGGACGGCGTCACGCGGGAGTGAGCAGCACGCTGACCGGACGGTGGTCGGTGGCGCGCCGGTCCCGGGCGGAGCCGTCGCCGTCGAGCTGGGCCGCCCACGCGTCGTGCTCGACGCGCCCCGACCCCGGCACCTTCGTCAGCGGCGCGCCGCCGTGCGTCATGGCGGGCGACAGGAGGATGTGATCGAGCAGCACGTGCCGGTTCGGCTCCTTGGTGACGAAGTCGTCGAACACGGCGCTGAAGCGCCGCTCCTCCTCGACGTCGGCCTGCGCGTGGCCGAACAGCCGCTCCGGCTGGTACGGCGAGCCGACCAGGATGTCGGTGACGTTGTGCGCGAGGTAGAACTCCTCGAAGTAGTCCTGGCCGGGGCCGTCGTTCAGGTCGCCCAGCACGATGATCGCCGCTTCCGGCTCGGTCGCCAGGCGCCGCTCCATGGCCCGGCGGATGCGCATGGCCTCGTTGGCGATCCGCCGCCGGTTGCGCAGCGCGGCCCGGACGAACTCCAGGCGCCGCGCCGGATCCTGCCACAACTGGCGCCCCCGGTTGATGAAGTTGGACTTCAGGTGCGCGACCACCACTCCCAGCCGGCCGCCGTCCACGTCGGCCCCGCAGCACAGCGGGTTCCTGGTGAAGGCGTACTCGTTGAGCGTCCCGTCACCGTCCACGTCGGCCAGCCACGGGTCGATGAACGGCCCCGCCTCCGACGAGGGCGTCAGGGACAGCGCGACCCGGCCGGGTTTGAACAGCAGGGCGAGCTTCTGGCTCCCGCCGGAGTCGCCGAGCACGAAGTCGTAGGCCGGGTGGCCGTTCTCGGACAGGTACTCGTCGATGAACAGCTTCAGCTCGGCCGGGCGGCTCGGCGCCTCGACCAGCGCGACGATGTCGGCGTCGAGCGCCGAGATCAGCCCCGCCAGGCGGCCGGCGGCCTGCGCGGTGACGCCGTGCTCGCCGTCCTTGGAGAACGTCGGCACGAAGGCCGCCGTCTCGGCGTCGGCGGTGAACCAGTCGTTCATCCACTCGCCGTTGACCGTCGCTACCTTGAGATTCGTCATGGCGTCGCGCCTCCGTACGCCGCCGCCCCGGCGCCCGCCACCGGGGCCGCGGCGTGCAGCGCGGCCCCGATCGGCTGGGCCACCTCGGGGTGGGCGAGGTATTCGTCGATGTCGTGGGCCTGGCCCACCGGGTTGGCGACGGCGACCTCTTCGGGGCCGTCCGTCCAGCGGTCGCCGAGCGGGCAGCCGAGGGCGACCGGGTCGATGGGGCACCAGGCGTTGAACCAGCGCGTCACCCGGCCGGGCCGGCGGGGCCCGCCGGTGAGCAGGCGCCGGTGCACGCCGTCGAGACCGAGCGGGCTGCCGGCGGTGACGAGCAGCTCCACCTCCACCGCCGGGTCCAGCCGGGTGAGCAGGTCCATGGCCACCACGGTGCCGAGGCTGTGGCTGACCAGCACCAGTCGGCCGGTCCGCGGCATCTCCCCGAGCACGCAGCCGAGGACGGCCTCGCGCACCTCCTGGTCGTCGAGGTAGGCGGCGACGTCCGCGAAGACGGCGGCGATGAACAGGCGATCGAGGTCTGTGGTGTCGGCCAGCCAGTTCAGCCCGCGCCGCACGGAGTCGCCCAGCCCTTCGGCGCTGCCCGGGCCCGCCCCCGGCAGGCCGGCCCGCCCCGCCGCCTCGACGATCAGCTGCTCGTACAGCCGCCGGGTGGAGCCGGGAGCCGGCGCCACCGCCTCGACGGCCCCGCGCGGCGGGTGAGGCAGGGCCTCCACCGGCCGCATGGCCTGGAGCAGCCGGTGCGCGTAGTAGGGGAAGCAGACGTCGGCCGGCTCGATCGTGGGCAGCCCCGCCCGGGTGAGCCCGCCGTTCAGCCCGGCGGCCCAGTTCCGGCGCAGCACCTCGGGGACGCCCTCCTCCTGGCCGCGGCCGTGCAGGAAGACCACGTGCCTGGACCCGCCGAACGCGCCGGGCGCGGCGGGCAGGCCCGCGCGCGGGGTCGTGGCGAGCGTGCCCGGCTCGGCGGCCGGCCGCTCGTCCATCGGAGGGGCGGGTGGCGGGACGGTGACGGCCCCGAGCCCGGACTCCGGCCCCATCTCCGTCAGATAGGCGCGCCGGGCCTCGTCGAGGGGCAGGGCGGCCAGGTGCTTGAGGATGACGCTGATCCGCACGCCCTCGTTGGAGACCCAGTCGACGGCGTCGTCGCCGTCTCCCTCGCGCCACGGCTGCCCGTCGCGGCGCAGGATGCGTCCCTGGTCGTCCGTCCTGGGCACGCCGCTGTGGTGCAGGGCCGTGACCTCCCACTGGTCGTTGTAGACCGGGGAGCCGGAGTTCCCCGGCTCGGTGTCGGTCTGGTAGTGGAGGAACTCGTCGAGGCGCGCCTCCAGCCGGTTCTCCCGGATGGAGATCTCCTTCAGCCGGCCGCTGGGATGGCCGATGATGTTGACCGGCTCGCCGATGACCAGCTTGCCCGTCTGGACGCTGAGCCGGTTCCAGCCGAACGTGTCGCCGGCCTGGCGGCCGTCTGCGTCGGGGCGGACGAGCACGAGGGCGAAGTCGAGCGTGCTGTCGGCGGCGAAGAACACCTCGGGAGCCAGGACGAACCGCCGCGAGACGTCAGGCGTGTTGTCCACGGTGACCTGGGCGTCGAACTCCACGATCACCGAAGCGGCCGCCGTGGCGTCGGGCAGCACGTGATGGTTGGTGAGCAGCAGCCTGGGCGAGACCAGGAAGCCGGTGCCGATCGGGATCTCGCGGCCGTTCTCGGCGACGCAGATCCGGGCGACCGTCCGCGCGGCCCGCGCGCCACGGGGCAGGAAGCTCCACGACTGCAGGTCCTTGGCCACCCCGAGGATGCGCTCGTACATCTGGGGCTGGTCGAGGGCGTCGGTCCTGGTCGCCTCCAGCGCCGCCTCGACGGGGAGCCCGTTGCGCTGGATGAGGCGGGCGGTCCGGGCGGCCAGCATCTCCGGGGAGTCGGGGAAGGCCTCGCCCCGCTCGCGCCTGCGCCACGCCTCGTCGCGTTCGGAGCCGCTCCAGCGGTACCGCTCGGCGGCGGCCCTCGTCTGCCGCACCCTGCTCTCACTGACTTCCGTTGATATTTCCATCATCGCCGGCCATTCCCATGTGACGCAGGACTCTCCTTTCGAATGTGTGCGTCGCTTTCCGCCGCCGTCCAGCTGCCCGGCAGGTAATTGACCGCTTGTTGCCGCATTTTTCGGTGGTTAAAAATATCGTGGGAATGGCTTATTCGTTCCTTTCTG
>NZ_JAATEP010000111.1:0-10073 GCF_012034275.1 Nonomuraea composti
GTTCCGGCGCGGGGGGGAGGAGGGGGGCTTCTCCGCCGTCGCCGAGCTGGGCGCCCGCCACGCCCGCGTCGGCCTGTGCTCCCCTTCGGGGGACCTGCTGACGGCCGAGGAGTTCGCCGTCGACATAGGAGCAGGGCCCAAGGCGATCTTCGACGAGATCGGCGCGGCCTTCGACGGCGTCCGGGCCGCGCACGCGCCCGGCCGGCGGCTGCTGGCCGTCGGCATGGCGCTGCCGGGCCCGGTCGACTTCCCGCACGGGCGGCTCGTCGGCCCCGCCCGCATGCCCGGCTGGAGCGGGTACGACGTCCAGAGCGACCTGCGCGACCGGTTCCAGGTGACCGCCGTCGTCGACAACGACGCCAAGGCCGCCGCCATCGGCGAGCACGTCACCCGGCGCGACTCGGGCGAGCACGCCGTCCGGCGTGACCAGGCAGAGCACGCCAACCGGCGCGACCCCGGCGACATGATCTACGTCAAGGCCGGCAGCGGCATCGGCGGCTGCCTGGTCAGCGGCTCGCGCATCTACCGCGGCGGGCGCGGCCTGAGCGGCGACCTGACCCACGTGCGGGTGGCCGACAGCGGCGAGCGCGAGTGCTCCTGCGGCGGCAGCGGCTGCCTGGAGACCGTCGCCAGCGGCGCCGCCCTGGCCCGCGAGCTGGCCGGGCGCGGCCTGCCCGTGGCCGACATCCGCGACGTCATCGCCGCCACCGTCAACGCCGACCCGGCCGTGGTCACCCTCGTCCGCCAGGCCGGCCGGCTGCTCGGCGTCGCCCTGTCGGGGCTGGTCAACTTCCTCAACCCCGACAGCGTCGTCATCGGCGGCGCCCTGTCCAGCCTCGACGTCTACGTGGCCGCCGTCAAAGGCATGCTCTACGAGCGCTGCCTGCCGCCGCTGACCCAGTCCCTGTCCATCGAGGCGAGCATCGCCGGCCCCGACGCGGCCCTCATCGGGCTGGGCCGGCTCCTGCGGGAGACGGCCGACCTGCGTCCCGTGCCGGAAAGTTCCTCCTAGAAAGCAGCACAGCAGTGTCCTTGCGCATCGCCATCTGCGGCGTCCACATCGAGTCCAGCACGTTCTCCCCGCACGTGAGCGGCACCGCCGACTTCGAGGTCACCCGGGGCCAGGCCCTGCTCGCCCGGTACGGCTGGCTCGGCGAGCCGTGGGCGGCCGGCGTCGAATGGGTGCCGATCGTGCACGCCCGCGCCCTGCCCGGCGGCGCCGTCGAGCCCGCCGCGTACGACGCCTGGCGGGCCGAGATCGTCGAGGGCCTGTCCGACGGCACGTTCGACGGCGTCCTGCTGGACATCCACGGCGCCATGAGCGTCGTCGGCCGCCAGGACGCCGAAGGCGACCTGATCACCGCCGTCCGCTCCGTGATCGGCCCCGAGCCGCTCGTGTCGGCCGCGATGGACCTGCACGGCAACGTCTCCCCCACCCTGTTCGCCGGCTGCGACCTGCTGACCTGCTACCGCACCGCGCCCCACGTGGACGTCTGGGAGACCCGCGAGCGCGCCGCCCGCAACCTCGTCGAAGCGCTGCGCCGCGGCGGCCGGCCGCACAAGGCGCTCGTCCACGTGCCGATCCTGCTGCCCGGCGAGATGACCAGCACCCGCGTCGAGCCCGCCCGCGGCCTGTACGCCCGCATCCCCGAGATCGAGGCCAGGCCCGGCGTGATCGACGCCGCCGTCTGGATCGGCTTCGCCTGGGCCGACGAGCCGCGCTGCACCGGCGCGGTCGTCGCCACCGGCACCGACGCCGCCGCCACCGAGCAGGCGGCCCGCGAGCTGGGCCAGGCGTTCTGGGACGCCCGCGACGACTTCGCCTTCGTCGCCCCCACCGGCTCCATGGACGAATGCCTCGACGCCGCGCTCAAGGACGGCTCCGCCCGCCCGTACTTCATCAGCGACTCCGGCGACAACCCCGGCGCGGGCGGCGCCGACGACGTCACCTACGCCCTGGAGCGGATGCTGGCCAGGCCCGAGATCCGCGACGGCTCGGTCCGCGCCGTCTACGCCTCCCTGTACGACCCGGAGGCCGTGGCCGCCATCTCCCACCTGCCGGTCGGCTCGCCCGTCAGCGTGCGCGCCGGGGGCCGCGTCGACACCCGCCCGCCGGGGCCGCTGCTGCTGGAGGGCACGCTGGAGGCGCTGGCCGACGACCCCGACGGCGGGCTCGTGGCCGGCGTGCGCATCGGCGGGCTGAGCGTCTTCCTCACCTCGCGGCGGATGCAGTACCGGCTGCTGGAGTCGTACCGGCGGCTCGGGGTGGACGTCGCCGGGGTGGACGTCGTCGCGGTCAAGATCGGCTACCTGGAGCCGGAGCTGTTCGAGGCGGCGGCCGGCTGGATGCTCGCGCTCACGCCGGGCGGCGTGGACCAGGACCTGCACCGGCTCCCGTACCGCAACCTGAAGCGGCCCATCTTCCCCCTGGACCAGGACGCGGCACTCGACCTCAGCCCGCGCTGACCTGAGCCCGCACTCGACCCCAGCCCCCGCTCGACCCCGGCCGCACTCGGCCTCAGCCCTCGCCGACCTCCGCGCGGATGCTCGGGCCGTCGGCGTCGAGCACCGGCGGGGCCGTGTGGTCGCGGCGGGTGGTCTCCCGCTCGCCGTCCGGGCCCGCCGTGAAGAAGCGCAGCGGCGGGCCGGGCAGGCGCAGGGGGCCGAGGGTGTCGTGCTCGACGTCCACGAGCAGGCCCTGCGACAGCGTCTGGTCCCACGCGTAGACCTCGTCGATCGTGCGGACCTTGCCCGCCGGGATGCCGGCCGCGGCCAGGCGGGCGAGCAGGGTCTCGGCCGGGTGGGCGGCGAAGGCGGTCTCGATCAGCTCGATCACCCGTTCCCGGTTGGCGACGCGCTCGCCGTTCGTCGCCAGGCCCGGCTCCTGCGGGTCCAGGCCGAACTCGGCGCACAGCCGGCGCCACAGCGGCTCGCTGCCGCACGAGAGCTGCACCGACCCGTCCTGGCAGCGGAACAGCCCGTACGGCGCGATCGACGGATGGTGGTTGCCCTGGGCGCGGCCGACCTGGCCCGCGACGGTCCACGCCGTGCCCTGGAAGGCGTGCACGCCGACGACGGAGGCCAGCAGCGAGGTGCGCACGACCTGGCCGCGGCCCGTGCGTTGCCGCTCGATCAGCGCGGCCAGCACCCCGTACGCGCCGTGCAGGCCGGCCAGCAGGTCCGCGATCGGGACGCCGACGCGTTGCGGGTCGTCCGGCCCCGATCCGGTGAGCGACATCAGCCCGGCCTCGCCTTGGGCGATCTGGTCGTAGCCCGCCCGGCCGCCCTCGGGGCCGTCGTGCCCGAAGCCGCTGATGGACAGCGTGACCAGGCGCGGGTTCAGCTCGGCCAGGACGCCGGTGCCGAAGCCGAGCCGGTCCAGCGTGCCGGGGCGGAAGTTCTCCATGAGCACGTCGGCGCGGCGCAGCAGGCTCGTGAGCACGCCGCGGTCGGCGTCGTCCTTGAGGTCGAGGGCGATCGACTCCTTGTTGCGGTTGGCCGACAGGAAGTACGTCGACTCGCGGTCGCCGTGCTCGGACCGCACGAACGGCGGGCCCCAGCCGCGGGTGTCGTCACCGCCGGCCGGGTTCTCCACCTTGATCACGCGGGCGCCCAGGTCGCCCAGCATCATGGCGGCGTGCGGGCCGGCGAGGGCGCGGGTGAGGTCGACGACGAGCACGCCGTCGAGCGGTCCTGGCATGGGGGCTCCGATCTCAGAGTGTGGCGGCGGGCGCGGGCGCGCCGAGGCGGGCGAGGAAGCCGGTGGCGAGCTCGGCGGCCGCGTCACCGGCACCATAGAGGTGGAAGTCCGGTCGCACCAGCACGGCGCCGGCGGCGAGCGTGTCGAGCCAGGCGCCGTCCACCCCGTCCACGTCCTCGACCACCGTGACCCTGGGCGGCTCGGGCCCCGACAGCGCCACCAGGTCGACCCCCAGCTCCTTCAGCGCCGCGCCGGGCAGCCCGGCCAGGCCGCCCGCCTCCCGGGCGATCAGCGCGCCCGGCCCGCCGAACACGTCGTCGAACAGCCCCGCCACTCCGCTGGGGAGCCGCACGCGGCCCTGGCGGGCGAGCAGGCCGCCGGCGGGGCCGCGCCTCGGCGCTCACCTGGCCCGCTCCTGCCACTGCCGCACCCAGGCGCGGCCGTAGTCGTTGCCGTGCGGGGTACGCAGCACGGTGTGGACGTGGAACGGCTTGGGCGTGTCGTAGTCGAGGAAGACCCCGCAGTGGTGGTCGAGCTCGGCGATGAGCACCGGCGACTGCAGCCGGTAGTAGAAGACGTCGCCGGGCCGGTGCCCGCCGATCCAGCAGAACCACGTCTCGTCCAGGTGCTCGGCGATCTCCCGCAGCCGGGCCGCGCGCGGCCCCTCGGGCAGCAGCCGGACGAACTCCTCGGCGATGGCCAGCGCGTGCGCTTGAGCCTCGGCGGGCGCGCCGGCGAGCCGGATCCCCTCGAACGGGATGACCCGGTTGTCCTGGAACGCCCCTGCCAGGTGGCGTTCGTCACCCGGATGCACCCGGCCCTCCGGCATGGCCGGATCGACCATCCGCTCGTACAGGACGGCCTGGCGCCGCTGCTCCTCCGGCAGGGTCGCCATCAGCGCCAGCCCGAGCCGCACCCGGTCGGCGAACAGGTCGCGCAGGCCCGCGTGCGGCCCCGCGTCGATCTCGTCCGGCTCGGCGCCCAGGAACACCGGCGACAGCGCCATGCGCCCCTCGACGACCAGGCAGTTGAGCGCGCAGTGGTGGCCGTAGAGCTGCCAGCCCCACGGGGCGCGCGGGTCGGGGGTGCCGTAGAGGGCGATGTTGTAGCTGAACTCGTTGAGGATGCTCTCCAGGCCGACGACCTCGCCGAGGAAGCCGTTGACCAGCATCATCGCGTGCGCGAGCCGGTAGCCCTCCGGCGAGAGCGAGGCCCGCACGAGCGCCAGCGCCCGCTCGCGGACGGCCTCCGGCTGGAGGTCCAGCCGCAGGCCGGTGTCGAACTGCATGAACTCCGGGTTCGCCCACGTCTGCCACTCCACGGCGTCGGCGGCGAAGGAGATCCGCTCGCGTCCCTCGTCGTCGAGGACGGCGAGCAGGTCGTTCGCGGCGGCCACCATCGCCTCGACCGGCGCCTCCTCCCCCGGCTCGGCGGGCTTGAGCGGGTAGAGGCCGTCGCGCAGGACGCCGTCCTCGGTGACGCCGCGGAAGTCGTTCCTGTAGAGCGGCGTCCAGCCCTCGACCAGGCCGCCGGTGAACGTGCCCGGCCTCCTCGCGAGCTCGCCGTAGGCGTACGGGTCGAGCCCCCGCACCTCCGCCAGCCTCGGGTGGTCGTGCGGGAACAGGTACTGGCGGTACTCACCGGGCATGGCAGGCCCCTTCGGTCTTTCTCAGGTGGTGGTGTTGTGCCGCGCCACGGCGGCGCGCACCGCGGCCTCGTCGCCGTCGGCGATCGCCTCGACCAGGTCGGCGTGGACCTGGTGGCGCTCGGCGCGGTAGCCGGAGGCGGCCGCGTCGTCGTCGAAGCGGGAGGACGCGGCCCCCAGGTGGCCCAGCGTGCCGATGTAGACGGCCCGCGCCATCGCGTTGGGGCTGATCGCGGCGATGCGCTCGTGCAGGGCCCAGTTGGCGCGCATGAACCCGGCCCAGTCGGGCGCCGCCTCAAGCTGCCCCAGCAGGGCGCGCAGGTCGGCGACGTCCTGGGCGGTGCGGTGCCGGGCGGCGCCGACGTCGATCAGCTCTTCGAGGTGGTCGCGCAGCTCGATGGCGTCGGCGACCGTGCCCGGCTCCTCCTCGACGCTCAGCAGCGTGTGCCGCAGCCGCACCACGGGCCCGCGCTCGGCGACGAACAGCCCGCCGCCGCGCCCCGGCCTGATCTCCAGCACGCCCCGGTCGCGCAGCAGCCGGACGGCCTCGCTGACCGTCGCGTAGGCCAGACCGGTCTCGGCGCGCAACGACTCCAGCGTGCCGACCGGCTCGCCGGGGGCCAGGCCGCGCGTGCGGATCCGGTCGTCGAGCAGGGCGGCCAGTTGCTCGGCGCGGGTGCGCGCGCCCTGCCCCAGGCCGGTCAGGGCTTGTCCGGACGAGGAAGTCTGCGGCATAGTCTCATCTAAACACAAACCTCCGAACCTTTAGAAGGGTTCGTTTCTTTCAGCGCGAGCGCAAGGAGAGATCACCGATGAGGATCGTGGGGATCCGCCGCGACGGCGGCCCGGTCGAGGTGGCGTCCCTGTCACCCGACGGCACCGAGGTCACGGTGCTGGCCCCGCTGGAGCGCTTCTGGGCCGACGCGGCCGGCCACCTGTCGCGGGAGCCGTCCGGTCCGCCCGTCCCCGCGGCGGACGTCACGTTCGTGCCGCCCGTGCTGCCCGGCGCCCGCGTCATCTGCATCGGGCTCAACTACCTCAAGCACGTCGCCGAGGGCTCCTTCGCCGGCAAGGACCTCCCGCCGCACCCCACGCTGTTCGCCCGCTGGACGCAGTCGCTCACCGTCGGCGGCGCCCCCGTCCCCGTCCCCGCCAATGAGGACGGCCTCGACTGGGAGGGCGAAGTCGTCGCCTACGTCGGCGCGCCCCTCGTGGACGCCGACCCCGACCAGGCGCTCGCCGCCGTCGTCGGCTACTCCGCCTTCAACGACATCACCTCCCGCAAAGCGCAGAAGCTCACCAGCCAGTGGATCCTCGGCAAGAACGGCGACAACTCGGGCCCCCTCGGCCCCATGGTGCCCGCCCCCGAGGTCGGCGACCTGCGCGACGGCCTGCGCGTCCGCACCCGCGTCAACGGCGAGGTCGTCCAGGACGGCAGCACCGACGAGATGGTCTACACCGTCGGCGACACGCTCTCCCTCATCTCCCGCACCTTCACCCTGCGCCCCGGCGACCTGCTCGCCACCGGCACCCCCGCCGGCGTCGGCTACGCCCGCACTCCCCCATGGCTGCTGCGGCCGGGCGACGTCGTCGAGGTCGAGGTCGAACGCCTCGGCACCCTCCGCAACCCCATCGTCGGCAACGACGCCCGGCTGCGATGACCCGGCTGGGCGCCCGCGCGCTGATCGAGGCCACCGTCGACCCCGGCAGCTTCCGCTCCTGGGACGAGCCCGTCGAGCTCGGCGCGTACGACGCCGACTATCTCGCCGTGCTGCGGCGCGCCGCCGAACGGGCCGGCACCGACGAGGCCGTGCTCACCGGGCGCGCCGCCATCCGCGGGCACACGGCGGCGCTCGTCGTCAGCGAGTTCGGCTTCCTCGGCGGCTCCATCGGCGTCGCCACCGCCGAGCGCATCGTCGCGGCCGTCCGGCGCGCCACCCGCGAACGCCTGCCCCTCATCGCCGCACCCGCCTCCGGCGGGACCCGCATGCAGGAAGGCACGCCCGCCTTCGTGCGGATGGTCGAGATCAGCCGCGCCGTCGTCGCGCACAAGGCCGCCGGGCTGCCCTACCTCGTCTACCTGCGCCACCCCACGACCGGCGGCGTGTTCGCCTCCTGGGGATCGCTCGGGCACGTCGCGGTCGCCGAACCCGGGGCGCTCATCGGCTTCCTCGGCCCCGTCGTCTACCGGACCCTGCGCGGGGAGCCGTTCCCCGAAGGGGTGCAGGTGGCCGAGAACCTGGTGGACAAGGGCATCCTGGACGCGGTCGTCCCCACGGACGAGCTGGCCACCGTCGCCGCCCGCGCCCTCGCCCTCCTCACCGGCCACCCCGCCGGGCACGGCTCACCCGTCACGGCCGACCCGCTCCTCCCGGCCACGACCGCCCCAGGCAGCGCGAGCGACGTGGCGCCCGCGGCGGCGGGGGACGCGTGGACGTCGATCGCGCTGACGCGGCGGCCCGACCGGCCCGGGGTGCGGGAGTTGTTGCGGTACGCCGCCGACGACGTCCTGCCGCTGCACGGCACGCAGCTCGGCGAGACCGACGACGCGCTCCTGCTGGCGCTGACCTCGTTCTCCGGCACCTCCTGCGTCCTCGTCGGCCAGGACCGCCGCACCCAGTCCCAGCAGCGGCCACTCGGCCCCGCCGCGCTGCGGGGCGCGCGCCGGGGCATGCGCATCGCGCAGGAGCTGCGCCTGCCGCTGGTGTGCGTCATCGACACCCCCGGCGCCGACCTGTCGGCGGCGGCCGAGGAGGGCGCGCTGGCCGGCGAGATCGCCCGGTGCCTGGCCGAGATGGTGGAGCTGACCGTCCCCACCGTCTCGGTGCTGCTGGGCGAGGGGACGGGCGGAGGCGCGCTGGCACTACTGCCGTCCCGCCGGGTGATCGCGGCGGGCAACGCGTGGCTGTCACCGCTCCCGCCCGAGGGCGCCAGCGCCATCCTCTACGGCGGCCCCGAGCAGGCGGCGTCGGTGGCCGGGCGGCAGCGGGTACGCGCGTCCGACCTGCTCGCCGAGGGCATCGTGCACGCGGTCGTGCCGGAGCCGGTGCCCGCCCACGAGGACCCGGCCGGGTTCGCCCGCCGCGTCGCCACCGAGTGCGTCCGCCAGATCCGCCTCCAGCACCCCCACGACGACACGAACGCGGCAAGACGCCCCCTGGCGGCCTCATGACCGTTCAGGCCGGAAGCCAAGGCGGCTCGCCCATGCGGGGCGGGCGCCGCGTCGTGATCAGGACGGGCGCTGGAGGAGGTCGTCGATCTGGGCCAGGTCGGCCGCGCTCAGCGGTCCGTGGCGCAGGGCGCCGGCGTTCTCCTCGGCCTGGGCGGCCGTCCTGATGCCGGGGATCGGCAGGGTGCGGGCGCTGCGGGCCAGCAGCCACCCGAGCGCGCCCTGGGCGAGGGTGCGGCCGCCGGAGGTCAGGATGTCGCGGATCGCCTCCATCATGCTCAGGAACTCGGGGGCGGGCCGGCCGTCGCGGAAGAGGGTCATCCACGCCGGCGAGTCCCCCCGTACGTCGTTGCCGGGCAGCCGGGACTGCGGGCCGTACTTGCCGGACAGGAGCCCCATCGCCAGCGGCCCCCGGTTGACCGAGGCGAGGTCGTGCGTGTCGCAGACGGCGAGCATGGCGGGCGCGTCGCGCAGGACGCTGAGCTCGTGCTGCACGGCCGCGCAGTGCGGCCCCTTGGCGAAGGCGGCGGCCCGCTCGGGGTCGTCGGTGCTCCACCCGTAGGCGCGGATGAGGCCGCCGTCGACGAGTTCCTCCAGGGTGGCGATGAGGTCGTCCACCCGATCGAGCGGCGCGTCGCCGACGTGGAGCTGGTAGAGGTCGATGCGGTCGGTGCCGAGCCGGTCGAGCGAGGCCCGGCAGGCCCGCCGGACGTGGCCGGGCGAGATGTCGCGGCCGGTGACGGTACGCGTCTCCGCGTCGAAGACGTTGCCGAACTTGGTGGCGATGACGACGTCGTCGCGCCGCCCGGCCAATGCCCTGCGCAGCACCCGCTCGCTGTGGCCGGTGCCGTACACGTCGGCGGTGTCGAAGAAGGTGATGCCGAGGTCGAGCGCGCGGTGGATCGCCGCCACGGACTCGTCGTCGTCCACCTCGCCCCAGCCGGCGGGCTTGCCGCCGGACGTGAACGGCCCGCCGATGGCCCAGGCGCCGAACCCGATGGCGCTCACCTGGATGCCGCTGCGCCCCAGCTGCCGGAATGTCATGTCAGGCTCCTTCGTGCCGCGTACGTGCTCGGGGACGACGCTGCCACCTGGACCGGGCTCCAGGTCAAGCCGCGGAATCCCCTCTCATCCGAGAGTCCTGCTCCGGCGAATGAAGGGCAAACGGCTGCGGCCGCACACATATGTGGTGGTCCCGGTGCGCGGGGTGGCCGGGACCCACCGAACGAGCAGGGTCGGTGCCGCCGCCTTCGTGCGGAGCACCCGAGGGCCGGACCGCGGGTGACGGGACCACCCTCGTCCACGGTGGCCCGGCCCCGGCGGCATCAGCTCACGGACGCGAAGATCTGCCCCACGTCCGGTCTGGTCTTGATGAAGCCGAAGCCGTACATGAGGTCGGCGAGCTTCTGCACGCCGGCTCGGTCGCTCTCCATCGTGAACGTGCCGACCCGCATGGCCGCCGCCACGTCGGGCGAGATCTGCGTGTAGGTCGGCACGACCTCGTCGATGGCCTTGCGGTCGGCGCCGGCGATCTGCTGGCCCTTGGCCAGGGCGCGGTG
>NZ_JAATEP010000112.1:0-9616 GCF_012034275.1 Nonomuraea composti
CAGGCAGCGGCCGGAGCCGACGCCCTTGATCGGACCGGTGTTCCCCGAGGGCCCGCCCCGGGGGCCGGCGGCGGCGATCACGGCCTGCGCGCCCGACGGCCAGGCGCCGTTGGTGACCGTGACGTTGTTGTTCACCACGTTGCCGCGGTCGCCGTTGGTCACGTTGGTGCTGCCGTTGGTCGACCAGTTGCCGGTGACGGTGAAGTTGCCCATGTTCTCGCCGCCCCAGTAGTTCGCGGTCGCCCACGTGCCGGTGTTCGCCAGGACGTTGTTCCTGACCGTGTAGTACCGGGAGCCCTCGTCGAAGTAGACGCCGAACCAGCCGTTGGTGCGCAGGCAGTGGTTGTCGCTGATCACCGCGCCCGGGTTCCACGACAGCGTGTAGATGCAGCCGCCGTCGGTCATCTGCTGCATCACGTCGTGCACGTAGTTGCCGACGAGCTTGTTGCCGGAGGCGGTGGTGGCCGTGGTGTAGCGGGGCTGGAAGTCGTACAGGCCGCGGTTGGCGTAGTGGGTGCTGCCGCCCGGCTCGTTGGAGCCCCAGCCGTACCCGATCGACATGCCGGTGTAGGGCAGGTTGTAGACCTCGTTGTGGGACACGTCGGTGCCGGTGACGTACGTGGTCAGCACCGAGACGATGCCGCGGTGGTCGAGTCCGAGGTCGTGGATGCGGTTGTCGCTGACCGTGATGTCGCGGTTGACCATCCGCGCGTCGCTGGGGTGGTGCGCGTCGGCGCGCACGCCACCGACCACGACGCCGCCGGCCGAGCTGCGCGCGATCTCCGAGCGGGTCACCGTGATGCCGGAGGCGCCCAGGCCGACGCCGCTGGCGTGCGCGTTGGCGTCGTTGCCGATGCCGATCGCCGTCTGTCCCAGGTTGACGAAGCGCGAGTCGGTGAACGTGATCGTGTTGGCCGCGGAGACCTGCACGGCGGCGGGCATCTGGAACCAGTTCGGCCGGGTCGCCTCGAACTGGCGGCAGCCCTCGTGGCAGGAGGTGAAGGCGGGCCAGCTCCAGTTGCCGGCCATGTAGGCGCCGGTCTGCTGGTCCACGTAGCCCTGGTCGCTGCTCGGGCCGAGCCAGCTCGTGCCGGTGAAGGTGATGCCGCTGAACGTCAGGTGGTGGGCGGGCGCGTCATAGGTGCCCCCGACCTGCACCAGCGACTGCAGCACCGGCAGCTCCACGCTGACGTTGCCCATGCTCTGCCCGGCGAGCGGGATGTAGGACAGGGCGCCGGTCCCCGGGTCGAGGTACCACTCCCCCGGCGAGTCGAGGAACTCGTAGGCGTTGACCAGGTAGAGCGGCCCCGCCCGGTGCGGGCTCGTGAAGGTGTCGTAGCCGAAGTTGTTGTTGTTCCAGGCGGGCTGCTTCATCGTGATGAGGTTGCCGGCGATGCTCTGCACCGGGGAGTACCGGTCGGTGAACGAGCCGACGCTCTCCATCTCGATCCGGCCCTGGTTCGCCAGGTTGTTCAGGTAGCTCAGGGCGCCGCTGGTGAACCTCATCCCCGTGCTGCTCGCCGTGAAGTCGGAGCGGTTGACGGCGGTGCGCGCCCGGGTGGCGAGCGCGCCGTCCACGTACAGCTGCCGGCTGTCGATGCCGGCGCCGACGGAGGCGCGCCAGATGTTCTTCCCTGAGTCGGCCAGGGACCAGCCGGTGACCGCCCTGGCCCCGCTGATCACCGGGGTGGCGCCGGCCGCGGCCTGCCACCTGACGGTGTAGCCGTTGGTGCCGGAGTCGGCGGCGGTCAGCCGCAGCGGCTGGGACAGGCGGTACACCCCGCCGGCCAGCTCCACCACGATGTCACCGGACATCCCGGCGTTCAGCGAGCGCACCGCCGCCTGCGCGGCGGACAGCGCGCACGGCTGGGCGGAGGTGCAGGCGGTGCCGGTGCCGGCGGGGGCCGCGTACAGGGTCGTGGTGGCCGCGCTCGCCGAGGTGGCGGGGGCGACGAGGGCGAACGCCGCGGCCAGCGCGGCGGTGACGATGCCGATCAGGAGCGGTCGCGAAGGTAATGGCACAGTCGTTCCTTTGGGGGGTAGGGGCGCCGGCCTCGCTCCTCATTACGTTCGGATCTTGCAGATCCGTCAAGACTTTAAGCCCGCTTATTTCGCGATGCGCACACCTTTAGTACGACTGTGGTGAGTTGTTTTGCCGATCTACCTGGCGCTTTGTCGGCGGCCGGGTGTGGCGGTGGCGATCACTCGCGAATGAACCGTTCATATGTGTCGTACACATCGAGGACGACTCGTCCGAGGGAGGGCCGGACGATCAGTCATACTCATGCAGGGAACGGCGAGGAGGAAGCACGGTGACCGACACCCCGCGCGAGAGCGGATACCGGCCGGGCTACGAGGTGGCGGCCGAGCAGGTGCTCGAACTGATCGTCCGGCTCGGCCTGCGGCCCGGTGACCGCATGCCGACCGAGAACGAGCTGGCCCAGCAACTGGGCACCAGCCGCACCGTCGTCCGCGAGGCGGTGAAGATCCTCTCCGCGCTCGGCCGCGTGCGCGCCCAGAAGGGCCGCGGCCTGTACGTCGCCGACGACGAGGGCATGTTCGGCACCGGGCGCTGGGGGTCCTTCTTCCTCCCCACCGACCTCGACCACGTCTACATGCTGTTCGAGTTCCGCCGGGCGCAGGAGATGGAGACCAGCCGGCTCGCCGCCCGCCGCGCCACCCCCGCCGAGCTGCGCGCCATCGAGGAAGCGGCCGGCGTGTGCCGCCACGGCTTCGAGACCGGGCGGGAGGAGCTGTTCAACGAGGGCGACGACGCCTTCCACACCGCCATCGCCACCGCCTCGCACAACATGTTCCTCCAGGTCGCCGTCCGGGAGGCGCGCCGGCTGCAGGCGCAGTCGAGCCTCATCGGGCTGCGCGGCTCGGTCGGCGGGCACGCCGCCAAGGCCGTCGAGGAGCACGACGCCATCTACCAGGCCATCCGCGCCGGAGACCCGGAGGCGGCGGCCCAATCGGCGGCCACGCACATCGACAACACCCTCGACGACTACCGCCGCGAGATCCAGCAGCGCCTCTTCTTCTCCTCCCACTGACCCGCCCGCCCCACCTCGGCCAGGCGCACCGGCGTGGGGGCGGCTGGTGGGGCGTGGGGCAGGCGGTGGCCGGCAGGCGGGCGCGGCCTGCGCAGGGGCGGTGGTGGGCGGGGGGCGCGGTGGGCTGCGGTCCGATCTGGCCTGGGTCATCCTGGCCTGGGTCATCCTGGCCGCCGCGCCGGGCGGGAGTTGCCGGTGACGGCCAGGAGGCGGCGGCCGGCGTGTTCGGGGCGGATGTGGGGGCCCTCCGCGGCGCGGGTGGAGGGGTGGCGGGCGGAGGTGTCGATCGTTCGTTCGTCGATCGTGATGCCCAGGCCCGGTGAGTCGCCGAGGATGAAGGCGCCGTCCTCGATGTGCAGGTCGAGGGACAGGCCGCGCGGCGGGTGGAGGTCCTGCAGCTCGCTGGCCAGGTGGTTGGGGACGGACGTGGCGGCGTGCAGCAGCGGGACGGGGGTGGCGCCGATCGGGCTGACGGGCAGGTCGTGGGCGTGGGCCAGGGCGGCGACGCGCAGGAAGTGGGACACGCCCCAGACGACGGCCGTCTGGACGATGTCGACGGCGCCGGCGGCCAGCAGCGGGCGGAACTGTTCGAGCCCGGTGAGGTTCTCGCCGGTGGCGACGGAGGCGCGGATGCCGCGGCCGACGGCGGCGAGCCCTTCGGCGTCCCAGCGCCGCACCGGCTCCTCGATCCACGTGAGGTCGAGGGCGCGTTCGAGCTCGCAGACGTGCCGGACCGCCTGCTTGCGGGTCCAGGCCTCGTTGACGTCGAGCATCAGGCCGGGCCGCGCGCCGTGCCCCGCCTCGGTGAGGACGTCCCGGACGAGGGTGAGGCGGTGCCGGTCGCGTTCGATGTCGAGGCCGCCCTTGAGCTTGGCGGCGCGCAGCCCGTGCCGGGCGTACTCCTGGTGGACGGCGACGAGCTCGTCGTCCGTGAGGCCGATGTCGAGGCCGGAGGCGTAGGCGGGCACCTGCCGGTCGCGCCCGCCGAGCAGGCGCCACAGGGGCTCGCCGGCGGCCTGCGCCTTGATGTCCCACAGGGCCGTGTCGAGCGCGCCGATGGTGCCGAAGACGGCGCCGGCGTGGCCGGCCTTGAACGTGCGCCGCAGCATGCGGTCGTAGAGCGCGGTGACGCCGCGCGGGTCCTCGCCCTCGATGGCGGCGAAGACGGCCTCGATCTCCACGTGCGGCCCGAGGCCGACGCCGGTGATGCCCTCGTCGGTGTCCACGAGGACGAGCGGCACGGGGACGGCCCCGTCGGCGAAGACCCCGTTGACGTCTCCGACGGGCCGGCCCCATTCCTGGACCGTGGTCATGGTGCGATATCCGGTGATCCGCATGTCAGCCCTTCGTGGAGCCGGCGGTGACGCCGTCGGCGATCTGGCGCTGGAGGAACAGGTAGATCATCAGCACGGGCACCGCGGCGATCAGGATCCCGGAGGCGAACGTGGGGATGTCGTCGGAGTACTGGCCGCGCAGCGCGTTGACGCCGATCATGAGCGTGCGGTGCTCGGGTGACGGCATCATGAGCAGGGCGATGAGCACGTCGTTCCAGCAGAACAGGGCGTCGAGGATGCCGACCGACAGCAGCGCGGGGGCGCCGAGCGGGAGCATGATGCGCCGGTAGACGCCGTAGACGGTGTTGCCGTCGATCCTGGCCGCGTCGACGATCTCCGCCGGGATGGTCCGGTAGTGGCTGGTCATCAGGAAGACGGTGAAGGGGAGGAACTGGGCGACGTAGGCCAGGATCAGCCCGGGGTAGGTGTCGACGAGCCCGGTGTCGGCCATGACCCTGGTGAGCGGCACCATGATCACCTGGAACGGGACGAACAGCCCCGCGAGGCACCCCAGGAAGATCACCGAGGAGCCGCGGAAGCGCAGCCGGGCCAGCGCGAAGCCGGCCATCGACCCCAGCAGCAGCAGGAGGGCCACGGCGCACGCGACGACGACGAACGAGTTGACGAAGTAGCGTGCCATCCCGGCGCCGGCCCACGCCTCGGCGAGGTTGTCCCAGCGCGGGGACGCCGCCGGGGAGAACCGGTCGAGGACGTAGTCGCGGCGGGTCTTCATGGCGACGTTGGCGGTGAACACGAGCGGGTAGATCGTCGCCAGCGCGAGGGCGGCCATCGGGACGGCGGCCGCCCACCTGGCCAGGCGCGTACCGGGCATCAGTCCTGCCTCCCGGTCCGCCGGAGCAGGGTGATCTGCAGCAGCCCGACGACGAGCATGACGACGAACAGGACGGTGGAGGCGGCCGAGGCGAGCGCCGGCCGGTTCATCTGCCCCTGCTGGTGCCAGATGTAGTACTCCGGCAGGTAGGTGGACCCCTCCGGGCCGCCGCTGGTCATGACGAAGAGCAGGCCGAACATGGAGGTCAGCATTCCGATCATCGTCGTCACGAAGACGAACTGGATGGTGCGGGTCAGGCTCGGGATGATCACGTGCCAGATGGTCCGGGCGAGGGACGCGCCGTCCACGCGGGCGGCGTCCAGCAGGGTGGCGTCGAGGGTGCTGAACCCGGCCAGGAACACCACGAGGGCCATCCCGAACGTGGCCCAGATGTGCACGCCGGTCACCGTGAACATGGCGATGCCGGGGTCGCCGAGCCAGTCCACGGGGCCGGCGCCGAAGGCCCCGAGCAGGGAGTTCAGCGGGCCGTCGTACCCGAGCATGAGGTTGAAGATCGCACCGACGATCACCGGCGAGAGCACCGCGGGGAAGAAGTAGACGCTGCGGTAGACGCGGTGGCCGGGCACGCGCAGGTAGATGAAGGTGGCGAGCAGGCCCGGGATCGCCACCGCCACGGGGAGCAGCAGCACCAGCAGGCCGACGTTGCGCAGCGAGACGCGGAACAGCGGGTCGGCGGCCAGCTCCAGGTAGTTGCCCAGTCCGACGGGGGTGCCGTTGAGGTCGCCGTCGCCGGTGAAGGAGAAGTTGACGCCCAGGGCCAGCGGCCACAGGCGCAGCGCCACGATGATCAGGACGGCGGGGGCCACCAGGACGTAGGGCGCGAGCCGCTCGGCCCGCACCTTGCGCGCGTCCCGGTGGGATCCTCCCTGCCGCCGTGCGATCGCCGGGCTGCGCTGATGGGCGCGCGGCGGTGCTCCGATCGGCACGCGGTCAGCCCTTCCGGTCGGAGGCGGCCAGCTGCTCCACCGCCTTGTCCACGGTGGTCGAGCCGCTGAGGAGCTGCTGGGACAGCCGGCCCATGAGGTCGAGGGTCTTGGACGACAGCGCCACGTGCAGAGCGGGCCGGCCGCTCTTGATCTCGGAGGCGATCGCGGCGACGGCGGGGCCGGCCTGGGTGACGTCGATCGTGGTGTCGGACGCGATCGCGCCGGCCTTCTGGTAGAAGGCGGTCAGGGCGCCGGTCGAGGTGAGGGAGCGTACGAGGTCGGCGGCCAGGGCGGGGTCCTTGGTCCACTTGGCGACCGCGTAGCCGATGCCGCCGTCGTACGGCAGGCTCGGGGTGGCCCCTTCGGTGACGACCGGGGCGGTCATGACGCCGATCTTGTCGGGCGGCAGGAACTCGGCGAAGTCGTTCCAGTGCCCGACGTCCGACATCAGCCCGATGATGTGGGCGGCCTTGCCGGTCTCGAAGACGGTGAAGACGTCGCTGAACATGGCGGTGGAGTTGGCGCCGTCGTTGTTCAGCCCCTTGTCGCCGGTCTGCTTCCACAGCTCGAAGACGCGCCGCACGTTCGGGGAGTCCCAGTCGCGCTTGCCGGCGATCCAGTCGTCGTACTCGCGGGGGGTCAGGATGCCGGAGCCGAGGCCGGACAGGAAGAACTGGATGCCGAAGCCCTCCTTGTTGCCGAGCGCGAAGCAGGCGGCCCCGGTCGCCTTCTTGATGGCGGCGCAGCCGGTGACCAGCTCGTCCCAGGTCTTGGGCGGGGTGGCGGGGTCGAGGCCGGCCTTCTCGTAGAGCGCCTTGTTGTAGTAGATCGGGTGGCCTTGCAGGGTGACCGGGGCGGCGTAGACCTTGCCGTCCTTGCTGAACGCCTCCCAGCCGGCCAGCCGGCTCTTGTCGCCGGCCACGTACTCGTCGAGCGGGAGGAGCGCGCCGGCCCGGTCGCGGATCTGCCCGCCCCCGTTGAACAGCATGACGTCGGGCCCCTTGCCCGCCTGGATCGCGGTGCCGAGCAGCGTGTAGTACTGGTCGAACGGCTGGGCGACGAACTCGACCGTGACCTCCGGGTGCCGCTTGGCGAAGTCGGCCTTGGCCTGCTCGATGTAGGTGGCGGCGGCCGGCTCGCCGGACTTCCAGTCCCACACCACGAGCTTGCGCTGCTTCTGCTGGGGGTCGCCGGACGGGGTGTCCGTGCGGGTCGCGCTCCCGCAGCCGGCCACGGCCAGTGCCGCGGCGATGAGGGCCGACCATAACGCTCGCTGCTTCATCGTTGCCCGCTTCCCGGAGCGGCCGCTGGGTCCGGCCGACTGCCCGCAAACGTAATTCGTATGACGTCTGACGGCAAGAGGGGGCGCGTATACTGGCTTGCCAGGGCACCGGAGGCGAAATGACGGCATCTCAGGAAACGTCCGGGGGTGTCCCGGCGCCACCGGCCTGGGTGCGTCGCCCGGCGAGTCTGGCCAGGGCGGTGACGGCCGAGCTGGTGGAGCGCATCGTCCGCGGCGTCCACCCGCCGGGCACGGTGCTGCCGCCCGAGCCCGCGTTGTGCGAGGCGTTCTCCGTGAGCCGCACCGT
Organism: Nonomuraea composti; assembly: GCF_012034275.1. NCBI lineage: Bacteria > Bacillati > Actinomycetota > Actinomycetes > Streptosporangiales > Streptosporangiaceae > Nonomuraea > Nonomuraea composti. Next base: position 7,756 of record NZ_JAATEP010000112.1, read on the forward strand.
CGTGCGCGAGGCCGTGAAGATCCTCCAGGAGAAGGGGCTGGTGCAGGTCCGTCAGGGCTCGGGCACCATGGTGACCCCGCCGGCGACGTGGGACCTGCTCGACGAGCTCGTGCTGACCGCGACCATCGCCGAGGACGAGAGCCTGGCGATCCTCGACGACCTCGTCGTGACGCGGCGCGTGCTGGAGTCCGACATGGCCAACGTCGCCGCCCGCCTGGCCGGGCCCGACACCGTCGACCGGCTGCGGGAGCTGGTCGACCGGATGGACGAGCTGGTGGACGACCCGGCCACGTACGCCGAGAGCGACCGCGCCTTCCACGACACGATCATGCGGGCGTCGGGCAACCGGATCGCCCGCGCCGTCGTGCGGTCGCTGGAGGGCCAGGTGGTCAACACCGCCCGCTACCTGGGCCGCACCGAGCGGGCCCTGTGCGTGGCGTCGAACCTCGGCCACCGCCGCATCTACGAGCGCATCGCCGCGCACGACCCCGGCGGGGCCGCCGAGGCGATGTTCCAGCACATCACCGAGGCCTGGATCGTGCGCCGCAGCGGGACGGCCGATCCCGTGCGGCTGCGGCGCTGAAAGTTTCACGCCCCCGGATCGGCGGCGGCCGCGGCCGCTTGTCCTGGTCAGGCGGAGGAGCGCGCGGGCGCTTGCCCGCACCGGCTCCCGACCCCCGGCGGGCCGCGCCTTGACAGGTCTTGTCACGGTCGGATTTGCTCCGCTGCACCATCACCGCCAGCCGCCCCGAAGAAAGGAGAACGTCGATTCGGCGGCAGTTTAGTTAGCGCTAACATCGCGAAAATCCGGCCGGTTCAGGCGCGGCGCGAATTCGGTGCGCCCGCACGGCTTCCCCCGCATGCGTGTCATCACGAGAACGGCAAAGGAATGTGCGTGATGTCCAGGCTCAGATTGTTTCTCACCGCCGTCTTTTCCGCGGTTCTGCTCATCGTCCCCGCCGCGGCGCAGACGGCGATGGCGCAAACGGCAATGGCCGGCCCCACCGCGGGATGCGGTAAGACCCCGACGCTGAGAAGCGGCTCCCAGTCGATCACCACGAGCGGCAAGAACCGCAGCTTCATCCTGCGAATTCCCGACAACTACTCCAACACGACGCCCTACCGGCTGATCTTCGGATTCCACTGGAACGGCGGCACCGCCGGCGACGTCGACGGCGGCGGGACCAGCGGCTACCCGTGGTCCTACTACGGGCTCAGAGCGCTGTCGAACAACACCGCGATCTTCGTGGCGCCGCAGGGCCTCGGCAACGGCTGGGCCAACTCGGGCGGCGAGGACATCACGTTCGTCGACGACATGATCCGCAGGATCGAGGCGGACCTGTGCGTGGACACCACGCAGCGCTTCGCCATGGGCTTCAGCTACGGCGGCGGCATGAGCTACGCGCTGGCGTGCGCCAGGGCGTCGGTCTTCCGCGCGGTCGCGGTCTACTCGGGCGCACAGCTCAGCGGGTGCAGCGGCGGCACGGAGCCCGTCGCGTACATCGGGCTGCACGGCCTGCGCGACCCGGTGCTGAACATCTCGGCGGGCCGGTCGCTGCGTGACCGCTTCGTCAGGAACAACGGCTGCACGGCGCAGAACCCGCCGGAGCCCGCGCAGGGCAGCCTGACGCACGTCGTCACCTACTACTCGGGGTGCCGCAGCGGCTATCCGGTGGCGTGGGCGGCGTTCGACGCGGGCCACACCCCCGGCCCCGTGGACGGGCGGCCGGGCGACTTCGAGCCCGGCGAGAACTCGTGGACCAGGCCGGTGGTCTGGGACTTCTTCACCCGCCTGGGCGGCGGCGACCCGAACCCGCCGGCCACGGGCACGATCAAGGGCGTCGGCTCCGGCCGCTGCCTT
>NZ_JAATEP010000113.1:0-9447 GCF_012034275.1 Nonomuraea composti
CCAGCGACACGCTCAGCCGCAGCCCCGCGAAGATCTTCGGGGCCGCGGCCGGCAGGATGATCCTGGTCAGCCGCTGCCACCGGCTCAGCCGGTAGACGGCGCCCGTCTCGATGTACTGGCGGTCGACATGGCGGGCGCCGTCCATGCTGTTGATCAGCACGGGCCAGACGACGCCGTACACGATGGACGCGAGCTGCATCGGCGTGCCCACCTTGAACAGCACCAGGAACACCGGCAGCAGTGCGGCGGGCGGGACCGAGCGGCCGAAGTGCACCAGCGGCTCCACCAGCCCCGACAGCCACGACGAGCGCCCGAGCACGACCCCGAGCAGCACCCCGGCCGCGCACGCGATCGACCACCCGGTGAACAGCCTGGACAGGCTGGGCACCAGGTCCGCCACGGCCTCGTCGGTGAGGAACGCCCGCGACGGCGGCCCGGAGAACCACAGCTCGCGCAGCCGCGCCACGATCTGCGACGGCGGCGGGAAGTACGTGGCCTGCGCCGCCCGCGTGACCAGCTCCCAGGCCGCGACCGCCACCGGCAGCAGCCAGTACCACGCCACCCGCCGCAGGAGGCTCACGTGCCCGCCCCCGTCCGCGCGTGATGCCAGCGGAACAGCCGCCGCTCACCGGCCGTGAACAGCAGGTTCGCCGCCAGCCCGAGCACGCCCGCCCACACGGTGGCCGCCAGCACCCGGTCGAGCCGGTTGGCGCTGCCCGCCAGCGACTGGAACGCCCCGATGCCGCCGCCACCCGGCGCGAGCAGCTCCACGCTCACGGCCACGATCAGGGTGACCGCCACCGCGATCCGCACGCCCGTCGCGATGAACGGCGCCGCGCTCGGCAGGCTCACCCGCAGCGCCACCGCGAGGGGGCCGAAGCCGAAGCTGCGCAGCGTCTCCTTGGCGAGCGGGTCGACGTCGCTCAGGCCGTACATCGTGTTGATGAGCAGCGGCCACGAGCAGGTGTAGACCACCAGCGCGGTCTTGGCGTCGTGCCCCTCCGGGAAGAGGAAGACCGCCAGCGGGATCAGCGCCACCGACGGGATCGGCCGCAGGAACTCCACCAGCGGCCGCGCCGAGCGCTCCATGAACGGCACCGTCCCGAACAGCAGCCCAGCCGGGACGGCGACGGCGATCGCGATCGCCAGCCCGGCCAGGCACGGGCCGAGCGTGGCCAGCACGTCGGCCCTGAACTGGGCGTCCAGCGGCAGCGTGGCCGCCGTGGCGAGCACGTGCGAGACGTACGGCAGGAAGTCCGGGATCAGCCCCGTCCGCCCGGCCACCTCGGCGGCGGCGAGAAACCCCAGCACCCCGGCGAGCCCGAGCACGTCCCGCCGGGGCCCGGCGCTGACGGCGCCGCGCCCGGTTCGACGACGGATCATCAGCCGACCGACGCGAAGAGCCCGCCCACGTCCACCTTGCTCTTCAGGTAGCCGTAGCCGTACATGAGGTCGGCCAGCTTCTGCACGCTGGCCCGGTCGGGCTCCATCGTGAACGTCCCGAGCGTCATCGCCGCCGCCGTGTCGGCGGGGATCTGCGTGTACGTCGGCACGACCTCGTCGATGGCCTTGCGGTCGGCGCCGGCGATCTGCTGGGCCTTGGCCAGCGCCCGGTGGAAGGCCGCGGCCGTCTTCGGGTACTTGGTCAGCCACTGCTCGGTGACGCCCCACCCGTCGATCGGCACGCCCGCGGTGACGCCGCTGGTGGTGTCGACGATCTGGGTGGCGCCGCTCTTCTTGGCCGCGCTGAGGAACGGCTCCACCAGCCACGCCGCGTCCACCTTGCCCGTGGACAGCGCGCCGAGCTGGTCGGCGAACGACACGGGGACGAACTTGACCTCTTCCGGCTTGACCCCGGCGGCCTGGAGGTGGGCGTTGGTCACGGTCTGCCCCAGCGCCTTGAGCACGTTGACCGCGACCGTCCTGCCCTTGAGGTCGGCGACCGTCTTGATCGGCGAGCCCTTCGCCACGACCACGGCGGAGACGTTCGGCGCGCCGCCCATGGTGTGCTGGAACAGCTTCAGCTTGGCCGCGCCCGAGTCGTTGATGGTCATGAGCACCACGTAGCTCGTCATGAACGCGTCCATGCTGCCGTTGACGATCTTCGGCATGACGGCCGTCGGCGCCTGGATGATCTCGGTCTTGACCGTCAGGCCCTCTTCCTTGAAGAAACCCCGCTTCTCGGCGATGAACAGCGACGCCGAGGACGGGACCGGCACCACGCCGACCAGGAGCTCGCTCTTCTCCAGCCCCCCGGCGGACGCGGTGCCGCCCGTGCCCGTCCGCCCCTGCCCTCCTCCGCCTCCGCACGCGCTGAGTGCCAGCGCCACTGCCATGCCCGCGACTACGATCCTGGCCAGTTGCATCGCGACTGCCTTTCTGAGTCCGGTGGTCCGGCGGAGGCTGGAGAAAGGTCAGCGGCGCCTGGCCTCGATGAGGTTGGCGCCTGAGCCGAGTTCGACGACGTCGCTGAGCGCCAGCCCCGCCTGGTCGAGCACGGCGGCGTACTCCTCGCGGCTGCGCTCGGTGCCGCCATTGAAGATCGCCAGCATCCGCATGTCAATGTCCTTGCCGAGGTGTGGCTCCTCACTGTCGGGGAGCACCACCTCAAGGATGAGGACGCGCCCGTCGGGGTTCATCGCCTCGCGGACGTTACGCAGAATCTTGACCGCGTCGTCATCGTCCCAGTTGTGCAGGACGCTGGCCAGCAAATAGATGTCGCCGCCCGCTGGAACCCCGGCGAACATGTCGCCGGCCACGACCTCCGCCCGGCCGGCCAGGCCCTCGGCCTCCAGGGTCTGCCTGGCGTGCTCGGTCACGTAGCCGAGGTCGAACAGGATGCCGCGCATCTGCGGGTTGGCGTGCAGGACCGTGGCCAGGATGTGGCCCTTGCCGCCGGCCACGTCCACCATCGTCGCGGTCGCGGGGAAGTCGTACCGCTTGGCCAGGCCCTCGGTGAAGGGGATGGCCCTGGCGGTCATGTAGTCGTCGAACAGCCGGCTGACGTCCGGGTTCCTGGCGAGGTGGTCGTAGAGGGGGCCGTAGCGCTTCATGAACGCCGAGTCGCCGTCGCGCACGGTGGCGGGCAGCATGCCCATGGCGTACCAGAAGCTCTCCTCGCCGAGCATGCGGATCGAGGAGCGGACCGAGTCGGGCACGTCCGAGCGCAGGGCCGTGCCCTTCTCGGTCAGGTCGTACGCGTCCGGCCCTGCCACCTTGACCACGCCCATGCTGGCCAGCTCGCGCAGGACCCGGCGCAGCGAGGGGGCGTGCGCCCCCGCGCGCTCGGCCAGCTCCGCGCTGCCCAGCGGGCCGTGCGCGAGGTGGTCGGCCAGGCCCAGCTCGGCCATGGTCAGCAGGGCCGCGAAGCGGGAGATGTCTCCTACGGCTCCCCACAGGAGGTCATCGGAATGCGGCATGTGTCCTTCCAGAGGGATCACGGGTTGCGGGTGGCCTGCCGGTGCCAGACGAGCACGCGCCGCTCGGCCAGCACGAACAGGGAGTTCACGACGTAGCCGAGGATGCCGAGCAGCGCGATCGCCGCCCACACGCCCGCGCCGTCGAAGCTGCGCTGCGCCTGGAGGAGCTGGTAGCCGACGCCGTCGCTGCCGCCGAGCAGCTCGCTGATCACCATCATGATCAGGGCCAGCGACAGGCTCAGCCGCAGCCCGGCGAAGATCTTCGGCGAGGCGGCGGGCAGCAGCACCACACGTACGTACTGCGCCTTCGTCAGGTTGAAGACCCGCGCCGTCTCCGTGTAGGTGCGATCCACCGCCCTGACCCCGTCGATGGAGTTGAGCAGCACCGGCCAGATCACGCCGAACACGATCGTCGAGAGCTGGGTGATCAGCACCCCGCTCACAGCCTCGGACGACAGCCCGGCCGTGACCACGAGGAACACCGGGATCAGCAGCGGCGGCGGCAGCGCCCGGCCGAACTCGATCAGCGGGTCCACGTAGTCCGTCGCCGCGCGCGAGCGCCCGAGCAGCATGCCCACCGCGATCCCGATCACCGCGGCCAGGATCCAGCCGCCGAACATGCGGCCCAGGCTGGGCAGGATGTTGGCGATCGCGTCGTCGGTGAGGAAGACCCGGCTCACCGGGCCGGAGAACCACAGCTCGTACATGCGGGCGACGATCGTCGTGGGCGGCGGGAAATCGGTGTCCCCGATCGCCCGGGTCACCAGCTCCCACACCACCAGCACGATCGGGACCGCCAGGAACCTGGTGAGCGTCTTCACGACTCCGCCGCCCCCGTCCGCATCCGGTGCCAGTGGAACAGGCGGCGCTCGCCGGCCATCAGCAGCACGTTCGCGAGCACGCCGATGACGCCGGCCCAGAACGTGGCCGCCATCATGAGGTCCGTCCTGTTGCCGCTGCCGGCGACGGCCACGAAGACGCCGATCCCGTTGAAGCCGCCGGCCAGCAGCTCGGCGCTGACGGCCAGGACCAGCGCGATGCCGGCCGCGATCCTGATCCCCGTCGCGACGAACGGGGCCGCGCTGGGCAGGCTCACCCTGGCCAGCACCGCCAGGGGGCCGAAGCCGAAGCTGCGCAGCGACTCCTTGGCCAGCGGGTCGACGTCGTGCATGCCGTACAGGGTGTTGATGAGGATCGGCCACACGGAGGCGTACACGATGACCGAGATCTTCATCAGCTCGTCCACCGGGATCAGCAGGATCGCCAGCGGGATGATCGCCACGGACGGGATCGGGCGCATGAACTCCAGCACCGGCCGGATGGCGCGCTCCAGCGGCGTCAGCGCGCCGAGCAGCACGCCCACCGGGACGGCGATGACGGTGGCGAGGAGCAGGCCGAGCACCCAGTTCGTCAGGGTCGTGCCGACGCCGGCCAGGAACTCGGGGTCGGCGAGCAGGCGCACGGCCTCGTACAGGATGGCCGAGGGGGCGGGGAAGTCGAGCTTGTCACCGATCCCGAAGCGGATGACCAGCTCCCCGAGAACGAGGAAGCCCGCGGCGCCGATGGCGCCGCGGAGCAGTCGTGCACGGATCATCAGCCTGCGGCGGGGGCCGCGATGACCGACTTCACGTCGATCGGGTTCTTCAGGTAGCCGTACTCGAGCATGAGGTCGGCGACCTTCTGCAGGCGGTTGGCGTTCAGCTCACTGGGGTACGCGCCCAGCGTGATCACCGAGGCCGTCTTCGCGTCGATCTGCGTGTACTTCGGCAGCATGGCCTCGATCTCCTTGCGGTCGCTGGAGGCGAGCTGCTGGGCCTTGGAGATGGCCCGCTGGAAGGCGGCCAGCGTCTTCGGGTACTTCGACGCCCACTCCTCGGTGGCCATCCAGCCGGCGATGGGCAGGTCGGCGGTCTGGCCCGTCATGGTGTCGACCAGCTTGCGGAAGCCGAACTTGCTCTGGTTCGCGGTGATGAACGGCTCGGTGATCCAGCCCGCGTCGGCCTGGCCGCTCTGGATCGTGTTGCCCATTTCCGGGAACGGCTTCTCGACGAACTTGACGTCGGTCTCGGAAAGGCCGGCCACCTTGAGCTGCGAGGTCACCGCGAGCTGGGCGATGTTCTTGAGGTTGTTGACCAGAACGGTCTTGCCCTTGAGGTCCGCCACCGTTTTGATCGGCGAGTCCTTCGGCACCATGATGTTGAAGGTGTTCGGGGCGGCCTGGTACATGTCCGCGACCAGCTTGATCTTCTTGCCCTGGCTGACGGCCATGAACGTCGAGACGTAGTTGGTCTGCGAGATGTCGAGCGAGCCGTTCTCGATCGCGGGAATGGCCGCGGCGCCACCCGTGATCGTCTTCGGCGTGACCGTCAGGCCCTCCTCCTTGAAGAAGCCCTTGGCGTTCGCGATGTAGAGCGACACCGGGTCCGGAATGGGGAGCGCCCCGACCGTGATGTTGGTTTTCTCCAAGCCGCCGCTGTTGGCAGCGGTGTTCGCGGAGTCGCCGGAACCACCGCAGCCGGCAAGGGTGAGAGCGACTGTGACGCCGAGAACAATGGCGTGACAGCGCAGTTTGCGTGTCATGGGGGGAGTCTCCTACCAGGGGGAAGTCTTCTGGAGATCGGCACAGGCTGCCGGGCGTGAAGCGTACCGGAGGGGAGATCGGAACGGCAGCACTATGCCACGTTTATGAGGTTTATCAACAAAATATGACTGTGCACCGCTATAGATGTAAATAGTGTCATTAAGGGTGTTTAGTGACCAAATGTCCGGTTTGGCGGCTTGGTTGCGCTCCGTGTCCGGGGGTTTGCCACCTGAACAATGTGTGAGTTGGAACGGTTGAAAACGGCCGAGACGTTGGCCTAACTATGAGGTTTGTGCTCAAATTGGGCCTCGAACTTGCCTGCGATCACTCGTCCGTGTGACGAAGCCGCTGAGACCCCCCTAAAGCAGGCCATGGCGAGAGGTTGCCACCAGTGAGGACAACAACGACCGGCTCCGGTCGTGGTAGCGCTCCGGACGTTCCGGAAGAGCCTGCGGGCGGTGCGGCGCCGCCCCAGCCGCCGCAGCCGCCCCGTTCGGGCAGCTCCTTCGCGCTGCGCAACTGGCGTGTGCGCACCCGCCTCATCGCTCTCATCGCCATTCCCACGATCGTGGCCGTGATCCTGGGCGCGCTGCGCGTCACCACCTCGATCTCCAGCGCGCAGCAGTACCAGCTCATCAGCGACTCGGGACGGCTGGTCGCCCAGCTCGGCGAGCTCGCCCGCGATCTCGGCATGGAGCGCGACCAGGCCGCCCGGTTCGTCGCCGAGGGCCGGCGCGACGACGACAAGCTGAAGAGCCAGCAGGGCATCGTCGACGCCAGCGTCACCCGCACGAAGGAGCTGGCCAAGAGCGTCGAGCCGTCGCTGTCGGACCTGGGGCGCCGGATCCTCGACCGCATCGAGGTCCGGCTCAGCCAGCTCGCGTCCCTGCGCCAGACGGTCAGCGGCTCGGAGCTGCCGCCGCTGCCCACCGTGGAGAAGTACTCCGAGACCATCGCCGACATGCTGCAGATGTACGACGAGCTCGGCCAGGGCTCCACGGACGAGCAGCTCAACTCGACGGCCGCCGCGCTGCGCGCCGTCGCCCGCGCGGAGGAACAGGCGTCCAAGCAGCGCGCGCTGCTGACGATCGCGCTGGTCCGCGGCCGGTTCGAGGAGCCGGAGTTCAACGCCTTCCTCGACGCCCGCTCCCGCCGTGAGAGCGAGCGCAACACGTTCCTCTCGGTCGCCACCGCCGCCCAGCGCCAGAACTTCGACAACACGGTCGCCAGCCGCAAGATCGGCCTGGCCGAGCTCTACATCAGCCGCGCCGTGCTGCTCAACAACAACGGCCAGTCGCTGCGCCGGCTCGACAACAAGACCGTCAACGACACCGACAGCTGGTTCGACGCGATCTCCGAGACCGTCGACCGGCTCCACCAGGTGCAGAAGTCGCTGTCGGAGCAGGTGGCCACCCGCAGCACCGACGTCGCCAGCAGCGACCGGCAGCTCGCCGCCATCAACATCGGCATCGTGATCGCGCTGCTGATCCTGGTCCTCGCGATCACCGCCCTCATGGCCGGCTCGCTGGTACGCCCCCTGCGCCGCCTGCGCGGCGACGCCCTGAAGATCGCCGGCCACACCCTGCCCGACCTGGTGCGCCAGCTGCGCAGCACCGACGTCGACCCCGACCAGCTCCGCGTCCCGCCCATCGAGATCAACTCCAGGGACGAGATCGGTGAAGTCGCCCGGGCCTTCGACGAGGTCCACCGCGAGGCGGTCCGCCTGGCCGGCGAGGAGTCCCGGCTCCGTAGCAACGTCAACGCGATGTTCGTGAACCTGTCGCGGCGCAGCCAGACGCTGGTGGAGCGGCAGATCACCCTGATCGACGGCCTGGAGCAGGGCGAGCAGGACGAGCAGCGGCTCGGCAACCTGTTCAAGCTCGACCACCTCGCCACCCGCATGCGGCGCAACAGCGAGAACCTGCTCGTCCTCGCCGGCCAGGAGCCGCCGCGCCGCTGGAGCCAGCCCGTCAAGCTCGTCGACGTCGCCCGCGCCTCCCTCTCCGAGGTCGAGAACTACGAACGGGTCGTGCTGGAGGTGCCGGAAGGCGTCTCCATCGCCGGCCAAGCCGTCAACGACGTCATCCACCTGCTCGCCGAGCTGATCGAGAACGCGCTGTCGTTCTCGCCGCGCGAGACCCGCGTCCCCGTCTCCGGCAGCCGGATCGACGGCGGCGGCATCATGCTGTCCATCAGCGACTCCGGCATCGGCATGACCGCGGAGGAGCTGGCCCAGGCCAACGAGCGCCTGACCGACGCGCCCACCGTGGACGTATCCGTCTCGCGCCGCATGGGCCTGTTCGTGGTCGCCAGGCTGGCGCACCGGCACGGCATCCGCGTCCAGCTGCGCCCGCACGGCTCCGGCGGCCTGACCGCCATGGTCCTCATCCCCGAGTCGCTGCTCGGCGCCCAGGCCCCGCCGCCGGCCGCCACCCCCGCCGCCGGCGGGGGCGCTCCCCGGGAGGCGTTCCAGACGCCGCAGCCCGCCGCGGCCAGTCCGTGGCCCGCCACGTCGTACCAGCTCGGCCCCGGGCACCCGTCCTATCCGTCGTACCCGTCGTCGGAGCCCCTCCCGCAGGGCGGCGGCTCGTGGGCGTCGGGCCCCGCCTTCCCCGCCGAGGCCGGCGGCTGGATGTCGGCCGACTCCTCCAACGACGTCTGGGTGACCTCCCGCGGCCCCATGACCGGCGACAGCGGGCTGCCGCAGCGCGAGAGCGGCCTGCCCCAGCGCGGCGCGCTGCCCGACGAGACCCGCCCGTGGCTGCGCGGCCCCGAGCAGCCGCTGCCTGCCCAGAACGCCTTCAACAGCTTCCCCGAGACCGAGTCGGCCGCGACCGGCCCGATGCCCGCCGTCAAGCCGGCCTCGGCCGGCGACGAGTACCTGCCGATCTTCGCCTCGGTGGAGTCGGCCTGGTTCGACCACAACGCGGCCGAGGCCAACGCCACATGGGGCTCCGCCAACGCCGACGCGGGCTGGAGCAGGGCCGAGGCCGTACGGGAGCCGGTGCGCGACGGCGCGACGGCGGCCGGGCTGCCCAAGCGGGTGCCCAAGGCCAACCTGGTGCCCGGCTCGGCGGACACCGTCTCGGCGCCCAAGGGCGTCGCACCCATGCCGGCGGTCTCACCAGAACGTGTACGCAGCCGGCTGTCCAGCTTCCAGCAGGGCTTCCGGGCCGCGCGCGACGACATCAGCGAGGGCAGGACGTACGGGTCCGGGCCCAGGAATAACAGTAGGGAGGAGGGCGCGTGAATGACCTGAGCCACGCGGCACGCGGGGTGGACTGGTTAATCACCGACTTCGTCAGTACCGTTCCGGGGGTCGCGCACGCGGTGGTCGTCTCGTCCGACGGGTTGCCGCTGGCGGCGTCGGCGGGTTTTCCGGCCGATCGGGCCGATCAGCTCGCCGCGATCGCGTCGGGTCTGGTCTCCCTGACGCAGGGCGCCGCG
>NZ_JAATEP010000114.1:0-8823 GCF_012034275.1 Nonomuraea composti
TGACGTCAGCGGCGCCGGCACCGCCAACGGCACCAAGGTCCAGATCTGGACCTGCCACGGCGGCACCAACCAGAAGTGGACCCGCGCCTGACGTCAGCGGGTCTCCGACCGGCTGCGCCGCCGGTACTCGGTGGGCGTCAGCCCGACCAGGGCGCGGAAGCGGCGCGCGAAGTACGTCGGGTCGTCCCATCCGACGGCGGCCCCGACCCGGGCGGCCGGCAGGGCCGAGTGCGCCAGCAGGGTGGCGGCGCGCTCGGCCCGCAGCCGGGCCAGGAAGTCCAGCGGCGTCACCCCGGCGTGCCGCTTGAACAGCCGGCCGAGGTAGGCGGGATCCAGGTTGACGGCGCGGGCGAGGTCGTCCAGCCGCCACGCCCGCTCGGGCGCCGCCTCCAGCCGGGCGACGGTGGCGGCCACGGCGGGGTGGACGGCCGGGCCGGGCGTCTCCGGCTCGGGGGCGCGGCCGTCGGCCAGCACGCCGAGCACGCTGACCAGGCGGCCCAGCACCCGGCCCGGCCGCCGCCGGTCGGCCGCGAGGTCCCGTTCGAGCAGGCCGATCTCCGCGACGGCCTCGCCGGCGGCGGCCGGATCGACCGAGGTGACCGCCACGCCGTGCGTGCCGGACGCCACCGGGTCGGTCCACAGCAGCCGGCGCAGCAGCGGCAGCTCGTGCAGCGCCGCCAGCTCGGCCCGCAGCGCCTGCGCGGACAGGCAGCAGTTGGCGACGACCAGGCCGGCGCAGCCGCGGAACCCGTGCCAGGCGCCGGGGCGCAGCACGACGACCTGCCCGCGCCGCAGCGGCCGCTCGCCCTGGCTGGTCACGTGCCGCCCGCGGCCTGCGCCGATCACGGCGATCTCCAGGAAGTCGTGCGCGTGCGGCTCGACGTCGCGATCGAGGCGGTGCACCCCGGCCAGGACGGGGGCTCCGGTGAACAGCGCGTGCTCGTGCAGCGTGCGGGGCATGTCGGGATCGTACGACCACCGGCCGCGATCGGCCTAGCCCCGGAGCGCCCCGCCCGGCGACGCTGGTGCCATCCCGACTACGGAGGTCAGCGATGGCAACGAACACGACCGAGCACGCCCCCAGCGACGTCCGCGCCGACGGCACGGTGCCGCAGGAGTTGGTGACGGCCTACCACGAGCACGGTTTCGTCCGAGTGCGGGGCGTTCTGGCGCCCGGCCAGGTCGAGCGCTTCAGGGCCGCCGCCGAGGCGTTCCTGGAGGCGCACCGCGCCGAGAGCCTGGAGCGGGGCGGCGTCTTCAGCCAGCTCGTCAACGTCTGGCGGCGCGACCCGGCGCTGCGGGAGCTCACGCTCGACCGGCGGCTCGGCCGGATCGCCGAGCAGCTCGCCGGGTTCCCGCTGCGGCTCTGGCACGACCAGCTGCTCGTCAAGGAGCCGCACAACAACGCCGCCACGGAGTTCCACCAGGACCGCCCCTACTGGCCGCACGCGGGCGACCGGCTGCCGCTGTCGGCCTGGATCGCGCTGGTGGACGTGCCGCCGGAGCGCGGCTGCATGACGTTCCTGCCCGGCACCCAGCATCGCACCGGGCTGCGCCCGCAGGACCTGCACCACGAGGACGACCTGTTCGAGGTGGACCCGTCGCTGCGGTGGGCGCCCCGGGTCACCGTGCCGCTGCGCGCCGGCGACTGCACCTTCCACAGCGGCTACACGGGCCACATGGCGCTGCCGAACCGTACGGGGCAGGCCCGGCTCGCGCACGTCACCATCTACATGGACGAGGCCACCCGCTACAGCGGCGAGGGGCATGTCGTGACCGATCCCCTCGGGCTCGCGGCGGGTGAGCGGCTGGACGGAGACACCTTCCCCCGCCCCTGGGCCTAGCGGACACCTTCTTGTCCATGTACGGATAGTAGTTATTCGATTACCTTAAGTGATTACATGGAGGGAATCCGCACGAGAAAGGCACATCATGGTCACCCCCGCCCATCGTTCCCTCCTCCGGCTGGCCGCCAACGCGAGCCAGGCGCAGCGCCTGGAGAAGTTCCTCCAGCGGCCCGAGGCCCTGCGCCTCTGGTTCACCTACTCCTGCGACGCCGACTCGGGCATCCGGTTCGTGCACGGCGCGCTCCGCAAGGACGGCGAGAACGTCGCGGGCGCGGGCCGCTACCGCCTCAACTGCGACGGGCGGACCCACCAGCGGCTGCTCATCTTCGCGCCCCGCAACGACGTCGTCCGCACGGGCGACTCGGTCGAGGTCACGCTCAGGCTCGGCAAGGTCGTCGACGGCAAGGCCGAGTGGGTGACCGAGGACACCAAGACGCTCACCGTGACGGAGGTGGCGGTCTGACCCCGTCGCGCGGGTCGACCGGGCGCGATACGCCGCCGCGCGGGTCAACCGGCCGCGGTACGCCGCCGCGCGGGTCAACCGGCCGCGGTACGCCGCCGCGCGGGTCAACCGGCCGCGGTACGCCGCCGCGCGCGTACCGCGCTGGTTGTAGCGGCGCTCATCCGCACGAGTGATGAGGGGCGCGGGCGCTCACGGCTAGCATGCGCTGATGCGCGCAAAGGTGCTGTCGTCCGTCGGACGGCTCGCCGTGACGAACCCCTTCCGCACCGATCTGCTGTTCGGCCTCGTCGTGGCCGGCGTCACCCTGGTGTCCGGCCGCGTCCTGGGCGACGGCCCGGCCGACGCGGGCTACGCGCTGCGCCCGCTGGACCCGGCCGGCGTGGCGCTGACCCTGGTGGCGAACCTCGCTCTGGCCTGGCGCCGGCGCGTCCCCGTCACCGTCCTGGTGATCTCCTCCGCCGCCTCGGTCGTCTTCCACGCGGCCGGTCACGACGCCCGGCTGAACGGCGTGGCGCCTGCTGGCGCTCTACACCGTCGCCTCCCTGCGGGCGCCCGCCGTGTCGGTGCCGTGCGCGCTGCCGCCGGCGTTGTCGTTGTGGCACGCGGCGTTCCTCGCCCCGGCCCCGTTCGTCTGGCCGAACGTCGCGCAGACGAGCATCATGACCGCCGTCGCGTGGACGTTCGGCAACAGCACCAGGATGCTGACCGAGCGCAACGACCGGCTGCCCGCCTCACCGAGCGGCTGCGCCAGGAGCAGGAGGACAAGGCGCGGCGCGCGGTGACGGAGGAGCGGATGCGCATCGCTGTTGGGCGCCTCGCCCTCCTGCACCGCCACCTGGACGGCCACGTCGGCCGAGGCGCGGGCGTCGAAGGAGACGGTGTAGGTGCGGCCGGCGATCAGGGTGCCGGTCTGCTGCGTGACGACGGCGTCGCCCGGCTCGGCCGCGCCGCCGGCCACAGCCGCCCGCAGCTCCCCGTTGTCCACGGTGAGCGCCGGGTTACCGGCCGACCACCACGGCGTGATCGACGGGCCTTCCAGCGTCCCGTTGCGCACCAGCTCGATCTTGGCCGGCTCGTCCGGCCAGGCCAGCGAGGTGTAGTGGATGCTCGACCCGGTCACCCGCGACCACTGCACGAGCGTGGCCGGCGTGTCGGCGGCGGTGCGCGAGTAGCCGTTGTGGTGCATCTGGGCGGCCGGGATCATGCCGTCGGCGCCGACCCGGCGCCCCGACTCCGCGGTGTTGTTGTCGGTGGTGTTGACCAGCGGCGCCGTGCTCGTGTCACCGGCGAGCACGTTGTTCACCAGGGTGATGTTCGCGGTGTCCCACGTGATGCCCGCCGCCTTCTCGGCGTCGGTCGGGCAGACGTCGTCGGCGCCCGGGCAGGTCGGCCGCGCGTCCTCCTGCACCGCCAGCGCCTGCGCGTTGCCGACGGAGGTGTTGTTGATCACTCGTACGTTGTTCGAGCCCAGCAGGCTCAGCCCCGGCCCGCGCACCACCGAGCCGTCGGCGCCGGCGAAGAAGTGCATGCCGCTCTTCCTCGCGGTGATCTCGACCCGCCGCCCTGTCGGGTCGCTGCCGATGAACGTCCGGTCGGTGGCTCCGTCGTGGAAGAACGTGCCCGCCTTGACCTCCTCCCTGATGGCCACCTGGCGCAGCGGCTCGCCGTCCACGAACACCATCTGCGGGTCCCCGCCGACCGGGTTGTCGTCGTTGAAGTGCAGCGGGTTCATGCACTCGTCGTACGCGGGCGCGCTCGCCCGGCACACGCTGCCCGGATTCCAGCCGTCCAGCCGCCAGGCGCCCCTGTCGGCCGTCAGCCGGCTCTGCTGGATCTCCGCGCTGCCCTTGAACCAGACCTGCTCCCCCGGGTACGGCTGCAGAGTGACCGGCGCGGCGACGTTGCCCAGCCGCTCACGGTACTCGCCGGCGCGCAGCACGATCGTCGTCATCCTGCCCGGCGCCGCCTTGGCCACCGCCGCGGCCGCCGTGCGCAGCGGGGCGTCCATGGTGCCGGCGTCGCCGTCGTTCCCGCCGGGGGCGACGAATATCGCGTCCGCCGGCACCGGGTACGACGTCGGGATGACGGCCAGCGGCGAAGCCGCCCCCGCAGTGGCCGCCAAGGTCGCGGCGGCGGCCGGTTTCTCCCCGTGATGCGCGAAATTCAGTGCGCTCGCGGCAATCATCGCCAAAGAGACGAGGATCGCCGCACCCCGTAATCCCATGGACGGCCTCCTAGGACGGTTTTCCCGGCAGGTGAAAGGCGGTGGGCGCGCCGATGCTCCCGGCGCGTTCGGCCGGGTTTTCGTCAAAGGCGCGCTGAATGCCGGCGGCCGTGTTACCCGCGCCCGTGACCGGATCCGACATTCGGCATCACGATAGCGATCGGCGTCTTCCTGGTCGTCCACCCAGGATTTGACGACGGCCGTCAAACCGCCGCGGTAGTCCGGGCGGGATCTCCACCTGCCGCGGTAGCCTCCGGCGCCCGCCCCGGCCTCTCGTCAGCGCATGCCCCGCGGCATCCGCCGGGTGTTCTTCGGGCGGGCGACCGCGCCCCGCGCCCGCGCCTTGCCCGCGTCTCAGCCGCGCGCTCCGCGCTCGCGCATGCCAGGGCCGGCGGGGCGGCACGCGTGCCGTGAGCGGGGCGGCGGCGCGGCCAGGGCTGGTGAGAGGGCAGCCTGGCTTGGGCGCAGGGGCGGTGGGAGGGGGCGGCGGATGGAGTCGTCAGGGGGTGTCGTCGTCCTCGGGCTTCAGCCTGCGGGCGGTTCGCCGGCCGGCCGCGGCCTGGCGGTCGGTGCTCGACTCCCGCCTGTTCATGGCGGACGCGCGCCGGTCGCGGTCGCCGGCGGCACGGTCGGCGGCGCTGGCCCGCCGGTCCTCCGCCGAGGCGCGCCGGTCGGTCGCAGCGTGCTCCCGGGCGCGGTCCTCCTCGCGATCGGCTTCCAGCCGCAGCTCGCGCAGCGCGTTCAGCAGGCGCCGGATCTCCGCGCGGTCCAGCCGGCTCTGCTCGCGCTCGGCCGCGGCCTGGGCGCGTTCGGCGGCCAGCAGCGCCGCTTCTGCGGCCATCCCGGCGCCGTCCCAGGTCAGCAGGCCGTGCCGCCGCTCGGCGTCGCGGTCGCGCCGCTCGGCGTCGCCGTCGCGCAGCTCCGCCGCCCACAAGAGATCATGCAGGTGCCGGTCGGTGGCGTCCTCCTCCTCGCGGCGTTCGCGTCCCTCCCGCGCCTGCATCCGGGCGGCCTGGTCGCGCTCGTCCGCCTGATCGTCGCGGTGCTGGGCGACCTCGTCGCGCGAGGTGGCGGCCTGGTCCCGTCTCTGGCTCGTCGCGTCACGTTGCGCGGCGACCCGGTCCCGCCAGTCCGCTTCCTCTTTCTCAGAGTGTCGCTGATCGTCGCTCATGGCCGTCTCCGAAAGCGGTGGGGCGGCCGGTGGCGCCGCCGTGGCCGTGCTCCTGCCCGGCCCTGCCGATGATCGTCTGTCCGCGGCCCGGCCTCACCCGGACCCGCGGGACCTGGACGCGTGGCGATCGCGTACGCCCTGCCGGGCGCGTCGAGCCCCGCCTCGACCTCGAACCTGGGCCGCACCGGCGCCACCTCATCCCGCGAAGCACCCCCATGCTCCCACCATGAGCACCGGGACGCTGTCACCTCCCGGCGACATCGCCTTCGACCATCGCCGTCACAGCAGGGCGGCGAACGCTGCCCTGACACCCGCCATCATCCTAGGCTTCGCTCCCCGCCCGGGCGCCGGTGGCGCGGGCGTCAGGGCTTTGACGCGCCGTTCAGCCCGGTCAGCCGGCACAGTGCGGCGAACCCGTCGTCGGTGCCCGGCCGGTGACGGCGCACCGCCGCCAGGCCGGCGTGGCGCACCAGGCGCAACACGTGCGGCGGGGGGCGCGGCGCCTCCCGCTCCCCCGCGTGCGGCCACGGCCGGGCGCTCGCCGGCCCAGGTTACGCTCGCCGCGGATGTCCGGGCGCCCGGCTGTGGTCCGTGGGTACGTTGGCGCCATGGACAGTGACCAGTGGGACCTCCGGTACGCGGCCAAGGACCTGGTGTGGTCGGCGGGGCCGAACCGGTGGGTGGAAGAGGTGGCCGCGGACCTGCCGCCGGGGCGGGCGCTGGACCTGGCCGCGGGCGAAGGGCGGAACGCGCTGTGGCTGGCCGAGCGGGGCTGGAGCGTGACCGCCGTGGACTTCTCAGCCGTCGCCCTGGAGCGGGCCCGGTCCCTGGCCGGGCAGCGGCTCGGCGAGCAGGCGGGCCGGGTGGAGCTGGTCAAGGCGGACGTACGGGATTATGTCCCCGAGCCCCGCGCCTTCGACCTCGTGGTGATCGCCTACCTCCAGGTGGCGCAGGATGTCCGGCGGCAGGTGATGCGGTCGGCGGCGGGCGCGGTCGCGGCCGGCGGGCTGCTGCTGGTGGTCGCGCACGACAGCGACAACCTGGCGCACGGCACGGGCGGCCCGCAGGACCCGGCGGTGCTGTACCGGGCGGATGACGTGGCGGCCGACGTGGACGGGGCCGGGCTGCGGGTCGTGCGCGCGCAGGCCAGGGCCCGTCCGGTCGAGGGGGCGGCCCGCGACGCGATCGACGCGTTCTTCGTCGCGGTACGGGACGGCGCGCCACCCGCGTGAAGCCACCTCACCCGCCCCCTCCGCCGAGGGGTCGGGTGCGGTGTTTCGTCAGCAGCAGGCGGGGGCCGGGCGGGCGGGGCTCGGCTCCTGGTCCTGGGCGATGCGGCCGCGCAGCATGGTCTCCATGACCTCCATGAAGCGGCGCGTCCTGGCCCGCCCTATGACGAACGGGTTCTCGCCCCCCGTGGTCCCGGCGCGCAGCTGCTCGATGCGGGTCAGGCCGTAATCGGCGCCTCCGTGGTTGTTCAGCTCGACGTCCACCCCGGCGCGCCGCATCGTCGCGGCGAACGAGAGCACGGAGGCGAGGTTGGTGCGCTTGGCCGCCGTCGCGGCGGGCGGGTTGGTGCCGCCCCACAACATCGCGGTGTGCCGCCGGCCCTTCCACCGCACCGGGAAGATCGGCGAGACGGTGCCGGGGGTGTGGCCGGGCGTGTGGTGCAGCGTCACCGTGGTGTCGCCGAGGGTCAGGCGCTGGCCGTCGGTGATGACCAGGTCGCGCTTGGGCGCGTGGGCGGGGCGTTCGGCGGCGATGAGGTCCCAGTCGGCGCGGCTCATCAGGACGCGGGCGCCGTACTGGTCGGCGAGGTACTGGGCGCCGCCGAAGTGGTCGCTGTGGCCGTGCGCGACGACCACGTACTTGATCGCGGACGGGTCCGCCCCGACGGCGCGCAGGCCGGGAACGATGATCTTCTCGGCGTCGTCCGGGGAGCCGAGCGCGTCGATGAGGATGATGCCCTGCGCGGTGAGCAGCGCCGTGGCCTGGACGAAGCTGGTGCCCAGCACCGCGACGTCGTCGAAGATCCGCAGCGGCTGCAGGGGCTTGGTCTCCGGCATGGACAGGCCGGGGCTGAGCGCCTTGACCAGGGCCCGCAGCACCGGGTCGTCGCCGGCCAGCCTGGCGGCGCGGTCGTAGTACTGCTGGGCGGTCTTGGGGGCGGCGGCCGAGGCCTCGGCGGGGCGGCCCGCCAGCGGCAGGAGGGCCGCGGTGGCCAGCAACGCGCGGCGGGACGGGCCGAGGGGCATGGGTGAGCACCTGCTTTCGGGCTGGGGACGGGTCCGGCGGTGATCGGGCGCTCGGGACGCCGATGCCCGCCCAGCAGACCAGAACAGATCTTGTGGTGTCCAATATTGGGACGGTGCGGCCGGCGATAGGGAAGTGGGTATCGACGCTGGTCGGCCCGGTGTTTTCCGGAAGTGTGCGGGCGGCTTCCGCATATCGGCGGCTTTCCGGGTGCGGGTCGGGTGTGCGTGCGGGCGGTTACCAGTACCGGGGTGGGCGGGTTCCAGCTAGCGGGAATGTGCGCGGCCGTGCGCGGGTGGCAGCCTGGGTACGTGGAGTTGCGCTGCCTGATCGTCGATGACAGCCTCCGGTTCCTGGAGGCCGCGCGCCGGCTGCTGGAGCTGCAGAGCGTCCGGGTCGTCGGCACGGCCGGCACCGGGGAGCGGGCGCTGGAGCTGGCCGCCGAGCTGCGGCCCGACGTCGCGCTGGTCGACGTCGGGCTGGGTGAGGAGAGCGGGTTCGACGTCGCGCGCCGGCTGGGGGCCGTCCCGGTCATCATGATCTCGACGCGCGACGCCGACGACCTCGGCCAGCTCGTGGAGGAGAGCCCGGCCGTGGGGTTCCTGCCGAAGGCCCGCCTGTCGGGGCCGGCCATCCGCGCGCTGCTCAGCGGGAGTCGAGGAACGTGAGCACGGCCAGCACCCGGCGGTGGTCGTCGTCGGTCTCCGACAGGCCCAGCTTGGTCAGGATGCTGCGCACGTGCTTCTCCACCGTCCCCTCGGTCACCCACAGCCGGCGGGCGATGCCGGCGTTGGAGCGGCCCTCCGCCATCAGGGCCAGCACCTCGCGCTCGCGGGCGCTGAGCGCGTCCAGCGGGTCGTCCCTG
>NZ_JAATEP010000115.1:0-8637 GCF_012034275.1 Nonomuraea composti
ACGCGCGGCCCGCATCGCGGCGCCACCTCGCGCTGCAGACCTGGCGTCGTGCGCAGCCAGGTAGCCTGCGCCGCTGGGCGCTCCGCGGCATGCCCTGCTGGGCGCTGCTTCGCCGCGCACCATCCCGCCCGGTCGCCTACGCCCACGCGCGGCGGCGTGCTGCGCACCACCGCCGGCCGGCCCTCGCCTCACGCCGGGCGCATGACCTGTCCCTCACCACTGCCGTCGTGGGGACGGGTGCCCGGCGCTGTCAGCGTCGGGCTGTGGCCTCGCCCCCGCGCGCGCAACCGCACGGCGGGTACAGGCCGCCACCCGGGCCGCCTTCGGGAGGCTACGGGCCGCCCACCGGGCCCTCCTACGGCGGGTACGGGCCTGGGCCGGGCTTTCCGCCGCACCGTCGCCCGCCGAAGAAGCGGACCGGGCTGAAGGTGGCGGCCGGCGTCATCGGCGGCCTGGCCGTCCTGGCGGTGCTCGCCGTCGCGAGCGTGCTCCTGTTGGCAAGCGGCGCGCCTTCCGGCGGGCGCGACCGGCTGGCGGTCGCCGAGCAGCCGTCGAGCAGTTCCCCGGCGGAGACGGATTCCGGTGGCCAGGCCGGGCAGGAGGAGGCGACCCCGACACCGTCGCCGGCCATGAAGCCGCGCATCCACCAGGGCATCGACGACAAGGTGGTGAAGGTGAAGGAGACCGAAGAGGTGCTTCTGGCCACGCTGACGCATAACGGCCGGTGGACGTTCACCAAGCAGTGACCGGCGTTGTGCACCAGCTCAGCGCGGCACCCACCCACAGTCGAGCCGGCCGTCTCCGTGGAACAGCGCGGCAGCCCACGAGCCTCGACGGCACGCGTCCGCAGGGCGGCGGAGTCGCACGCGACCCGCACCGCCCCGGGCAAGGGCGGACCGCTGGTGGCCGGAGCCGGGGGCTTACGAGACCGTGCGGACGAACTCCTCGAAGGAGTAGCGGCCGTCCTGGTCGGAGTCGGCCTCCTGGCTCATCGCGCCGAGCGCCTCCGGCGGCAGGTCGGGGAAGTGCCGCTTCAGCTCGGCCTCGCTGATGTAGCCGTCGCCGTCGGTGTCGATCGAGGTGAACGCGATCTTGAGCTCGGCCAGCCGCTCGTCTGGAAGTTCCTCCGCCACGGGACCACCTTTCCTACTCGTTCGGGACATTGTCACCCTAGTGGTCGCGGTGGATCTCCTTGGGGGCGGTGATGCCGCGTCGCTGCGCCAGCTCCATCAGCCGCCGGTGCGCCCGTGCCCCGGCGCGGCCCGCCTCGTCCTGGGGGGTGGTGCGCAGCTCGCCGTCGGCCACGACCGTGCGGCCGCCGACCAGCACCCTGGCCAGGGGCGGTGTGGGGCCGAAGACGAGGGCGCAGACGGGGTCGGTGACAGCGGCGGTGTAGGGGCCGTCCACCCGCCACAGGGCGAGGTCGGCGAGCTTGCCGGGCTCCAGCGAGCCGAGCTCGTGCTGGCGGCCGAGGTTGCGGGCGCCGCCGAGGGTGGCCAGCTCCAGGGCCTGGCGGGCGGTGAGCGCGTCGGGGCCGTACCTGGCGCGCTGGAACAGCAGGGCCTGTCGCATCTCGCCGGCCAGGGGGGTCAGCTCGGAGGAGGCGCTGCCGTCCACGCCGAGGCCGACGTTCGCGCCGCGCCGCAGCATCTCCGAGACGCGGGCGATGCCGGCGCCCAGCCGCCCGTTGGAGGAGGGGCAGTGGGCGGTGCCGGTGCCGGTGGCGGCCAGCGTGCCGATGTCGTCGTCGCTGAGGTGCACGGCGTGGGCGAACCACACGTCGGGGCCGAGCCAGCCCAGCTTGGCCATGTAGTCGACGGGCCGCAGGCCGAACTGCTCGCGGCAGTGCTCCTCCTCGTCGAGGGTCTCGGCGAGGTGCGTGTGCAGCCGGACGCCCTTGTCCCTGGCCAGGGCGGCCGACTCGGTCATCAGCTCGGCGCTGGCCGAGAACGGCGAGCACGGCGCGACCGCCACGCGCAGCATCGAGGAGAAGGACGGGTCGTGGTAGGCGTCCACGGCCTCGGCGGTGGCGCTCAGGATGTCGTCCAGCTCCTCGACGACGGCGTCCGGCGGCAGGCCGCCCTGGGACGCGCCGCGGTCCATGGAGCCGCGGGCCGGGTGGAAGCGCAGCCCGACGCGGCGGGCGGCGGCGATCTCGGCGGCCAGCAGGTCGCCCCTGCCCTGGGGGAAGACGTAGTGGTGGTCGCTGGTGGTGGTGCAGCCCGACAGGGCCAGCCAGCCCAGCCCGGCGGTGGCGGCGCCCTCGACGACCTCGGCGTCCATGGCGGCCCACACCGGGTAGAGCGCCACCAGCCATTCGAACAGCGTGGCGTCCTGGGCCAGGCCCTGGGAGGCCCACTGGTAGAGGTGGTGGTGGGTGTTGACTAGGCCGGGGGTGGCCAGGCAGCCGGTGCCGTCGATCCGGGGGACCCCGGGGGCGTCGGGTGCGGGGCCGGGCGCCACTTCGGCGATCCGGTCCCCCTCGATCCTGATATATCCGGATTCGAGTTCGGGGCCGGCGATCGGGGCCACGTACACGTTCTCGATGATCATCGTGCCTCCTTGCGGCCGGCGGCCAGGCGGACCGCGTCGAGGATCTTCTCGTAGCCGGTGCACCGGCACAGGTTGCCCGCCAGCGCCTCCCTGATCTCCGCGTCGGACGGCCGGGGACACCGCTCGAGCAGGTCGTGGGCCTGGACGATGAGGCCGGGCGTGCAGAAGCCGCACTGCACGGCCCCGCACTCCACGAACGCCTCCTGCACCGGGTCGAGCCGGTCGCCGTCGGCCAGCCCCTCGACGGTGCGCACCACCCGGCCCTCGGCCTGCCCGGCGGCGACCAGGCAGGCGCAGACCGGCACGCCGTCGAGGTAGACGGTGCAGGAGCCGCACTCGCCCTGCTCGCAGGCGTTCTTGGAGCCGGGCAGACCGAGGCGCTCGCGCAGCACGTACAGCAGGCTCTCGCCCTCCCAGACGCCGTCGGCGCTCTCCTCGCGGCCGTTGACGGTCAGCGTCACCCGCATCAGGCGGCCCTCTCCTTCAGGTGGTCGTTCCAGGCCCAGGTGAGCGTGCGGCGGGCCATCACCGAGATGGCGTGCACGCGGTAGGCGGCGGTGCCGCGCACGTCGTCGATGGGGGCGGCGGCCCGCGCGCACAGCTCGCCGAAGCGCCGCAGCAGCGCCGGGTCGAGCGGCGCCTCCCAGTCGAGCTCCGCCGCCAGCAGCTCCTCCGCCTCCAGGGCGCGGCGCGGGGTGGGCGCGGCCGAGCCGATGCCGGTGCCGACCCGCCGCTCGCGCGGGTGCAGCGCGAGCGCGAACGAGCACACCGCGATCACCATGGCGTTGCGCGTGCCGACCTTGGAGAAGTACTGGGGCCCGGTGGCGGGCGGCACGTGCACGGCCCTGATCAGCTCGTCCGGCTCCAGCGCGCTGCGCTTGACCCCGAGGTAGAACTCGGCGGCCGGGATCATCCGCACGCCCCGCTCGCGCGACTCCACCTCGACCACCGCCCCGGCCGCCAGCAGCGGCGGGTGGCTGTCGCCCGCGGGCGAGGCCGCGCCGAGGTTGCCGCCGACGGTGCCGCGGTTGCGGATCTGCGGCGAGCCGACCGTGCGGGCCGCCTGCGCCAGCCCCGGCAGCGGGCCGGCCAGCTCGCCGACGACCGCCGCGTACGGCACCCCGGCCCCCACCCGGCACAGCCCGCCGGTCATCGACCACTCGCGCAGCTCGGCCACCCGGGTGAGGTCGAGCAGCGCGGGCGGCCTGCGCACGTCGAAGTTGATCTCCACCATCACGTCGGTGCCCCCTTGGATGGGCACCGAGCCGGGCCGGTCCGCCTTGGCGGCCAGCGCCTCCTCCCACGTCGTGGGGCGCAGAAAGTCCATCTCCCTTAGTCCCCTTACTCCCACGCGAATCCGGCGTCGGGGGCGTCCTCACGCAGCACGCCGCCCTCGATGAGCCCGTACGGCCGGTCGGCGGCGTGGAAGACCTCGTTGTCGTTGTCGAGGCCGAACGGCGACAGGTCCACCGCGAAGTGGTGCTTGTTCGGCAGCGACAGCCTGACCTCGCAGATCTCGGGGCAGGTGGTCAGGGCGCGCTCGCCCATGGCGTACAGGGTCTGCTGCAGCGAGAGGCTGTGGGTCCGCGCGAACGCGTCGAGCAGGCACCGCCGGACCTCGCCGTACGACTTGGCGAAGGCGGAGCCGCCGGCCGAGGTGTGCCGCCACTGGGCGGTGACGGCCGTGGCCAGGACGCGGTCGGTGGCCGGCTGGAGCGTCGTGTACTCGTCGGTGATGAAGCCGTGGAACTCCGAGCCGGTCGAGTTCAGCAGCACGAGGTCCTTGAGCCCCGACAGCACGGTGGTGCGGCCGTCGCGGTCGTGGTGCACGACGCAGGTGCGCACCTCGCCGCCGTCGCGCACGAACGAGTGCGGGCCCGTGCGGGTCCAGCCGTACTCCTCGATCGCGACCCTGGCGTGGTGGATGGAGGGCTGGGCGGCGACGAAGTGCCGGGCCAGGCGCAGGGCGAACTCCTCGATCTCGCCGACGCCGTGCCGCCGGGCGAAGACGTACACGGTGTTCTTCTGCGTGTCGGTGGGCAGCACCGCGGAGTTGTCGCCGGTCAGGTGCGCGGCCTCCATGTCGCCCGACAGGGAGGTGCTGACGTTGACGTCCTTGAGGTGGTGCACGGGGCCGTCCCTGACGACGTGGACGAGCCTGGTCTCCGCCTTGCCGTAGCGGTTGGCGCCGAGTCTGACGGTCATTCAGCTCCCTCGGTAGGTGGAGTAGGCGTACGGGCTGAGCAGCAGGGGCACGTGGTGGTGCCGGTCGGGGTCGGTGATGGTGAAGGTGACGACGACCTCGGGGTAGAAGGTGTCCTTCAGGTACGCGCCGGTGTCGAAGACGACCCGGTGCACGCCGGCGCCGGGCTGCCAGCCGCCGATGCGGCCGTCGTCGTCGGTGCGGCCCTCGGCGATGACGCGGCCGTCGTGCTCCAGGCGGACGCGCAGGCCGGCGGCGGGCCGGCCGGTGACGGCGTCGAGCACGTGGGTGGAGAAGCTCACGGCGCCTCCCCGACCAGCCTGGTCAGCCGCAGCCGGGTGATGGCGGCCAGCTCGGCCCGGACGACCGCGCGCTCGCGCTCCTCGTCGTTACCCAGCCGCTCGCGCAGCCGGGCCAGCATCTGCGCGCCGGTGAGCCCGGTGGCGCAGACGAGGTAGACGTGCCCGAACCGCTCCTCGTAGGCCCGGTTGCCCTCGGCGAGCGCGGCGCGCAGCCCGTCCTCCACGCCCGACTGCTCCTGGCGGGACCAGGCGGCCTCGCGGCCCTGCCCGCCCGCCCGCTCGCCGATCCTGGGGTGGGCGCTCAGCGCCTCCAGGACGTCCGGCCAGTCCAGCTCCAGCACGGCCGCGCCGGCGGCGTCGAGCAGCGCCCGCGCGTCGGCGTACGGCCGCAGCGCGGCCACCTTCCCGGCGAACGCGCGGGAGGCGCAGCAGGCCATCAGGTCGGCCTCGGCCTCGTCCGGGGAGCGGGCGTTGAAGTCGGTGAGCATGCCAGAAGTACACACATGCGCTTCGTGCCCGGTCCATCCGCGAGAACTCCCAAGTCGCGGTCCTGATGCCGGGCACTTTTCGTGTCATGCTCCAACCCCCGCGGCTGCGTGTGGGGACGGGAACAGTCGGTGACCGCACCTAAACTGAAGCCATCATGACCCCAACTTCCCTGATCGGCGGACACGTGTCCGTCACGGGCGGCCTGGCGACGGGCGGCCTCAAGTACATGGCCGAGATCGGCGCCGAGATGATCCAGGTGTTCGTCACCAACCCGCGCGGCTGGGCGCTCAACGACGGCAAGCCCGACGAGGACGCCAAGCTGGCCGAGTCGGGCGTGACCGCGTTCATCCACGTGCCCTACCTGGTCAACTTCGGCTCGCCCAGCCCTGAGACGCTGGCCAGCTCCGTCGGGGTGGTGCGGCACGCGCTGCGCCGCGGGGTGGAGACCGGCGCCAAGGGCGTGGTGGTGCACACCGGCTCGGCGGTGACGCAGCCGCGCGACGACGCGCTGCGCCAGCTGCACGAGCACCTGCTGCCGCTGCTCGACGAGATCCCCGACGGCGGCCCCGACCTGCTGCTGGAGCCGATGGCGGGCCAGGGCGCCATGCTGTGCGCCACCGTCCAGGACATCGAGCCCTACCTCGCCGCGCTCGACTGGCATCCGCGGGCGTGCATCTGCCTCGACACGTGCCACGCCTTCGCCGCCGGTCACGACCTGGCCGCCGAGGGCGGGGTGAAGGAGACGTTCGACGCGCTGCACGCGATCGCGCCGGGGCGGCTCAAGCTGATCCACGCCAACGACTCCAAGGACGTGTGCGGCGCGAAGAAGGACCGCCACGAGAACATCGGGGCGGGCCACATCGGCGCGCAGCCGTTCGCGGAGCTGATGCGGCACCCGGCGGTGGCCGGGGTGCCGATCTGCATCGAGACGCCGGGCAAGGCGCCCAAGCACGCCGAGGACATCGCGCTGCTGAAGAAGCTCAGGGACGGCTGACCGCCCCGATCCAAAGCCTAGGGACGAATCCCCCATCGGGCCGGTAACCGTGATAGGGGCGCCCGCTCGCGCGATCCGGCCGCCCCCGAAGGCCGGATCGCGGGGCCGCTCGAGGCGGCCTGCACGGGCGCCCCTTCACGTCCGGCATGGCGGGCCCCACCCCCCGGTAAGGGGCCCGACAGCCGCGGCGACCTGCGTTTGTCGCCGGTGAACCCGGTGCACCAGACCCTCTCGGTGAGCCTTGCGGCCCGTCCCCCCGGTGCGCCGGGATGGCTCCGATGCCGAAACACTACGGTCGCGATCTTGCGGGCGAAACCCTGTTTACGGACAGCGCGTTGAACGGTCTGTAGTCAGCGTTATACGGAGAGTGTTGTTACGACCAGCGGTCGTCGTCGCGCGACGAACGGTAGGCAGGGGGGCCCGCAAGATGCTCGGGCAGATGCATCCGAGCCATCATCCGGCCCACCACTTGCGGCACCCGACCCGGTGTGACCAGGGATGTCACCACCATCGCGGCGAACGAGAGCGGCACGGCGACCGGCGCGGGGCAGGAAGTCAGCGCGCCCATCTTCACGCCCGCCTGCTCCGCGACCACCAGCGCCGCCGTCACGCCCCCGCCGGTCACGAACCCGGCCGCGACGCCCACGTCCGTCAGCCGGGGCCACCAGATGCCGAGCACGAGCATCGGGCAGAACGTGGCGGCCGACAGGCTGAAGCCGAGCAGCACGAGCGCCACCGACACGCCGGGGCTGCTGAGCGCCGTCAGGGCCAGCGCGGCGAGCATGACGGCGGCCACCGCCGTACGGAACGAGCGCACCCCGGCCCGCGACACGCACGCCGACACCGCGCCCCCGACGGCCACCAGCACGCCCCCGGAGGTGGCCAGGAAGGCCGCGAACGCGCCCGCGGCCAGCAATCCCGTCAGCACCTCCCCCACGGCCCCTGAGAGCATCCTGGCGGGCAGCAGGAGCACGATCTCGTCGGCAGCCGCCCCGCGCACGTGGACGTGCCCCAGAACCCCGTACAGCGGCGGCACGACGCAGAACAGGGCGAGCAGCACCTGCGTGGCCACGATCGAGCGCCGGGCGCCAGGTCCGTCCCTGCTGGTGTAGACGCGCACGATCACGTGCGGCAGCCCCATCGTGCCCAGCGCGCACGCCACCAGCACGGACAGCACCCCGGGCAGCGACGGGTCGCCCACCCCCGCCAGCCCCGTGCCGCCGGACCGGTAGGCCGCGGCGAACCAGCCGTCGGGCCCGGGGACGAGCGGCGTGCCGGCCGTCCACCAGCACACGGCCCCGACCCCGACGAACACCGCCAGCTTCAGCCAGAACTGCGCGGCCTGCACGCTCGTCACGCTGCCCAGCCCGCCCGCGAGCGCCACGGCCAGCGCCGCCCCCGCGACGCCGGCCCAGCCCAGCCACGGCGGCAGCCCGGTCAGCAGCCGCACGACCACCCCGGCCGCGTGCAGCTGGGCGACGAGGAACGCCAGCCCGACGACGAGCACGAAGCAGGTGGTGAAGCGGCGCAACCGCGCCGAGCGCAGCCGCCATTCGGCGAAGTCGGGCAGCGTGTACGTGCCCGACCGCCGCAGCGGGGCGACCACGAGGGCCAGGATGACGACGAACCCGGCGGCGGCCCCCGCCGGGTACCACAACATCGGCGAGCCGTGCGTGGCGATGAGCCCGGCCGTGCCGAGGCAGGCGGCGGCCGAGGTGAACTCGGAGGTGATCGCGGCGCCGTTCCACCACGGGGGCACCGCCCTGGCCGCGACGTAGAAGTCGGAGGCGCCGCGGGAGCGGCGCGGTCGCGCGGCGCCGACCATGACGCCCAGAACCAGCACGAAGGCGATCCCGGTCAGCACCGCGACGGTCATCTCTCCAGCCGCTCCGCCCACCTGAGGTGCAGCACGGACAGGCCCACCCAGACCCCCTGGACGGCCAGCGACATCGCCACCCAGGCCCAGGGGTCGGGCACCCACGCGGCGAGCACCGGCACGCCCAGCAGCAGCCCGGCCACGGCGCCCACCGTGCGCAGCGCCTGCCGTAACTGCGGGCCGACGATGGCGGGCACGCCGGGCGAGCCGCCGGGTGAGT
>NZ_JAATEP010000116.1:0-8270 GCF_012034275.1 Nonomuraea composti
CCCTTACAACATGGTCCACGGCCGGCTGACGTCCCAGGCGGGCCTGCGCGGCGGCCTGATCACCTTCGGCAACGGGACGATCGACCTGGAGCGGGCCGCCTTCGTCCCCGGGGTGGAGGTGACGGGCCGCATCACCCTCACTTCTCCCGACACCGCCACGACCTCGGGCGCGACTCGGGGCGCGGCTCCGGGTACGGCCACGGCCTCGCTCACCGTCACAGGGGCCGGTGTGCCGGGCGGCAGGACGTACCGGGTGGAGCTGGCGTGGGCGGCGTTCACGGCCCGGGAGCGGCCCGCGCTGTCCGGCTCCTTCGACGGGACGCCGTTCGAGGTCCGCGAGCTGCGCTGACGCCCGCGCCGCCCCGCCGAGCACCCGGCGCGCGCCGACCTGCGTCCCGCACACCGGTCCGGGTCCGGGCGCCGGTCCGGGTCCGGGTCCGGGCGCCGCGCCGCGCGTGCCCGCCCGCGCGGTGACCCGACATGTCCCCCCGGCAAGCCGGGGGGACATGTCGCCTTTATCAGCATCGGATCATGTACCGGCTAATCTGCGCACATGCACACTCAGTCCCCCCTCGCGCCGGCTCACGGGCTCGAACCGCGCCTCATCAAGGCCGAGCTCTTCGTCGTGATGTCCGTCTCGCTCGGCGCCAGCGCCCTGGTGGCGTTCGTGCGGCTGATCGGGTCGCTGACCGCGCCGCGCGAGCTCAAGGGCCAGCAGGCGGTGCTCGTCGGGTCCATGGCGCCCGGCCGGCCCTGGCTGGACCTGGCGCTGCAGCTCGTGCAGATCGCGATCGCGGTCGCGCCGGTGGGGCTCGTGGCGTACCTCATGGTGCGCTCGGGCGAGTCGCTGCGGACGATCGGCGCCGACTTCCGCCGGCCCGGCGGCGACCTCCTGCGCGGCGCGCTGCTCGCCGCCGCGATCGGCGGCTCCGGGCTGGCGTTCTACCTCGCGGTGTGGGCGGCCGGCGTGAACCTGACCGTCGTCCCGGGCGCGCTGCCCGGGGAGTGGTGGCAGGTGCCGGTGCTGCTGCTGGCCGCCGCGCAGAACGGCGTGCTGGAGGAGGTCATCGTCGCCGGCTACCTGCTGCACCGGCTCGGCCAGGCCGGATGGACGCCGTGGAAGGCGGTGGCGGTGTCGTCGCTGCTGCGCGGGTCCTACCACCTGTATCAGGGGTTCGGGGGGTTCGTCGGGAACGTGGTGATGGGGGTGGTGTTCGGGCGGGCGTACCAGAAGTGGGGGCGCACCATGCCGCTGATCATGGCGCACACGCTCATCGACGCCGTCGCCTTCGTCGGATATGCCTTCCTGCGCGGCCGGGTGAGCTGGCTGCCCTGACCCCTCACAACGATCGGGCCGTTGACCGGTGCCCGGGTTTCGGGTTGGGTGCGGATTATGAACTTCGCGGTCCCCGACAGCGTGCGGCCGGTTCGCGATGCCGTGCACGCGTTCATGACCGAGCGGGTCGAGCCCGCCGAGCCGGTGCTGCACGAGGGCGGGCCGGCCGCCTCGGCGGCGCTGGAGGAGCTGCGCGCGCAGGCCAAGAAGGAGGGCCTGTGGGCGCTCGGCCACCCGCGCGAGCTGGGCGGCGGCGGGCTGCCGTTCCTCGACTACGTCTACGTCAACGAGGTGCAGGGGCGCAGCGAGTACGGGCAGCTCGCGCTCGGCACGTACACGCTGCAGGATTCGCTGATGCTGCACGAGCACGCCTCGCCCGAGCAGCGCGAGCGGTTCCTCGAGCCGCTGGTGCGCGGCGACATCTCGCCCAGCTTCGCGATGACCGAGCCGGGCGTCTCCAGCAGCGACCCCACGCAGATCACCACGTCCGCCGTGCTCGACGGCAGCGAATGGGTGATCAACGGGCACAAGTGGTTCACCACCGGGGCGTCGCGGGCGGCGTACACGACCGTGATGTGCAGGACCGAGCAGGACGCGCCCCCGCACCGCGCGTTCTCCATGATCGTGGTGCCGACCGACACGCCCGGGTACACGATCGTGCGCGAGACGCCGGTGCTGGGCCTCGACGGCGCGCACTGCGAGGTGCGTTACGACAACGTGCGCGTCCCCGCGTCGAGCCTGCTCGGCGAGCGCGGGCAGGGCTTCGTCATCGCGCAGCGGCGGCTCGGGCCCGGGCGCATCTTCCACTGCATGCGCTGGCTCGGGCAGGCGCAGCGCGCCTTCGACCTGATGTGCGTACGGCTGCACGAGCGTACGGCGTTCGGGCAGCCGCTGGCGGCCAAGCAGCTCATGCGGCAGCACGTGTTCGACTCCTACGCCGAGATCCAGTCCGCGCGGCTGCTCACGCTGCACGCCGCCGAGGCGATCGACCGGGGCTCCGAGGCCCGCGTGGAGATCGGGGCGATCAAGGTGGTGGGCGCGCGCATGCTGCACAACGTCATCGACCGGGCGATCCAGGTGTACGGCGCCGCCGGGCTGACGCCCGACACGCCGCTCGACCGCATGTACCGGCACGCCAGGGCCGGGCGCATCTACGACGGCCCTGACGAGGTGCACATCGACTCCGTGGGACGGCGGATCCTCGGCGAGTACGCGGCGGGCGGGTCGTGGGAGTTCGGCCTGCGATGACCACCGGCCTGCACGCCGTCGTCCGTGCGGCGCTCGGGGAGAAGGCGGTGGTCGAGGCCGGGGTGCGGTTGCCCGGCGGCGCTTCGCGCGAGACCTGGGCGTTGGACGTGACCCTGCCTGACGGAGGGCCCGACGAGGGGAGGCACGAGTTGATCCTGCGGCTCGACTCCCCCGGCGCCGCCGCCATGGAGGGAAGCGCTGCAGACGGTACTGGTACTGGGCTGGGTGCCGGGCTGGGCGTGGAGGCGCGGCTCATGCGGGCCGCGGCCGTCGCCGGGGTGCCGGTGCCGCGGATCGTCGCGTGCGGGGAGTCGTACATCCTCATGACGCGCGTCCCCGGCGAGACGATCCCGCGCAAGATCCTGCGGGACGACGCCTACGCGGCGGCCAGGCCGCGACTGGCCCGGCAGTGCGGGCAGGCGCTGGCCGCCATCCACCGCATGCCGCTCACCGCGCTCCCGCCGCAGGAGCACGTGGAGGAGCAGGCGGACGACCCGTTGCTGCGCTGGCGGGACGTGCTCGACCAGCTCGGCGAGCCGCACCCGGTGTTCGAGCTGGCGTTGCGCCGGCTGGCCGCGACCCGTCCGGCCGGTGGGCGGCGTACGGTCGTGCACGGCGACTTCCGCAACGGCAACCTCATCGTCGGGCCCGAGGGGATCAGGGCGGTGCTCGACTGGGAGCTCGCGCACGCCGGCGACCCGCTGGAGGACCTCGGGTGGCTGTGCGTGAAGGCGTGGCGGTTCGGCTCGCCGCTGCCGGTCGGCGGGTTCGGCGAGTACGGCGAGCTCATCGACGCCTACGAGGAGGCCGGTGGGCAGGCCGTCGATCGGGACGCGCTGCGGTGGTGGGAGACGTTCGGCGTGCTCAAGTGGGGCGTCATCTGCGTCATGCAGACGATGCGGCACCTGCGCGGCGGCGCCCGCTCCGTGGAGCTGGCCGCGATCGGGCGGCGCGTGTGCGAGAACGAGTGGGACCTGCTGCGGTTGCTGCGCGAGCAGCGGGGAGCACGAGGGTAGCCGGGGACGGCCGCGGCGTCAGGCGGTGCGCGCCGGGCTCCCGGCGCGGGCAGCGGGCGTGAGGGCCGTCGCGATCACGTCCACCAGGCCCTCCACCACCTCGTCGCGGTCCACCTCCGGATGGTCGAGCCACCAGTCGCCGGTCGTCTGCACCATGCCGACGAACGCGTGCCCCAGCACCTGGGCGCGCGTCGGGTCGGGCACCGCGCGTTCGGCGGCCAGGACCTCGCCGAGCTCCTCCCCCAGGCTGCGCACCAGCGACGTCATGTGGGAGCGGACCCGGCTGTCCTCGGCGCCCGCCCGGTGGAACAGGAAGCGGTAGAGGTTGCGGTTGGCGGCGATGAGGTCGAGGTAGACGCCGATGGCCGCCCTGGCCCTGCCGCGCGGGTCGGCGCCGGTGGCGGCGAACTCGGGGCGCAGCTGGGCGATGACCGTGCGCACGTGGCGGTCGGCCAGGGCCTGGTAGAGGCCGTGCTTGTCGCCGAAGTGGCGGTAGAGGATGGGCTTGGTGATGCCGGCCTCGGCGGCGATGGCGGCCATCGACACGCCGGGGCCCTCCTTCATGATGACCCGGTCGGCGGCGTCGAGCAGCGCCCTGCGCCGATCAGGATCCCGCCCGCTCACACGTCCAGGATAGATCGCCGGCGGAGCCTGGGCAGCGCCGACAGCACGAGGACGGCGCCGATGAGCGCGTACAGGCCGCTCATGCCGGCCAGCGTGCCGGGCGGCTCGGCCAGCTCCGCCCACGGCGCGCCGCCCGGCGGGGACCACGGCAGTCCGCCGGCCCGCGCCCACGGCAGGGTTGCCGCCAGGCGGATCGCGGCGTCCACGTCGAGGGCGAACAGGACGCCCGCCGCCGTCAGCGGCACGCCGCAGCCGAGCGCGGCGGCGGGCCAGGCGGTCAGGAGCGTGACGAGGACGGCCACGGCGGCGAGGTAGGCCAGGCCGAGCGGGGCCGGGGAGAACGCGGCCTGGCCGGTGCGCAGGCAGCGGGCGGCGGCGTCGGTGAGGTAGTAGACGGGGGCCAGGGCGGCCACGCCTGCCGCGGCTGCCAGGAGAGGGCGGGGGCGGCGCTTCACATCGGCACACCTTACGCCGGGGACGGCCGGCCCAGGGGCGATATCCCGATCTTCC
This sequence comes from Nonomuraea composti, assembly GCF_012034275.1. Taxonomy (NCBI): domain Bacteria; kingdom Bacillati; phylum Actinomycetota; class Actinomycetes; order Streptosporangiales; family Streptosporangiaceae; genus Nonomuraea; species Nonomuraea composti. The sequence goes on from NZ_JAATEP010000116.1 coordinate 4,735, forward strand.
GCGAACGCCGGAGTCCGATCACCCGATGCCGCTGCGGAGCCCGCCTCCGAGCATGCGCCGACGAGCGGGCGGAGCCGCTGGCAGGGGCCGGAGACGGGGGCCGGAGACGGGGGCCGGAGACGGGGGCCGGAGACGGGGCTTAGGGGTGAGGCCGAGGGGTCGGGTTGGGCCGGGACAAATCCCGACTTTCCGGGTTACCGTCCGAGCTGGCAAGAGGCCGCCGTACCGCGATGGAGGGATGCCCGCTCCCACCCCCGCTCCCCCATCCCCTTCCCGTACCCCGGCGAGCGCGCCACCGTGACCGTGTGCCGGCTACGGGACGAGGTGGTGAGCGAGGTGCTGGCCGGCGAGGGCAGCTTTCCGGAGCTGCGGCTGGGGGTGCCTCCTGAGGAGATCGCCTACACGCCGTCCTGGATCACCGAGGGGCCGCTGGCCCTCCCGGTGATCCTCGGGGTCACCAGCAGGTGAGGTCGGGGTTGGGCGCCGGCTCGCAGGGCCCCTGGTTGCCGCCGCCGTCGATGACCATGCCGGGCGGCGCCCAGATCATCCGGCCGGCGTTGCCGGTGCCGACGTTGTTCGCCAGCGCGATGCGCGCCGCCGGGTCGAGCCGGGTGATGAGGTGCAGACCGCCCTGGACGGGGTTGCCGTCGTCGTCGACGATGCCGCTGGGCGCGTGGCCGTTGCCGACGAACACGTTCCCCGAGACCGGGTCGGGGCTGGGGATGACGGTCCTGCGATTCTCCAGGTACATGCCGACCGTGCGGTTGGCGGTGAACACGTTGTCGCGCACGATCGTGTTGCGGAAGGTGTAGTCGGCCAGCAGGCCGATGTCGTTGGCCAGGAACACGTTCTTCTCGATCACGTTCGCGTTGGCGGGCGTGTAGGCCTCGCTGGTCTCGAACGCCGTGCCGGCGTTCTTGAACACGTTGCCCTTGAACAGGTTGCGGCGGCACTCGGGGGTGCCCATGAGCACGGGGAAGTCGTCGAAGACGTTGGTGAGGTACTCGCCCCGGTCGGACTGGCCGATGCCGAGCAGGCCGTGGCTGAGCAGGCTGTGCCGGATGGCCGAGTAGTTCGACTCGTACAGCCGCACCTCGCCGGTGACCCGGCACCGGTCGACGACGAGCTTGCCGGGCCCGCCCCGCAGGTCGGCGCCCGCCAGGCGGCAGCTGCCGAGGGTGCCGCCGACCGTGATGGTGGAGTTGCGGCCCCGTACGAGCGCGTCGGTGAAGCGCACGCCGGTGACGGTGACGTCGGGCGAGACGCCGCTCGTCCCGAGGGCGTACAGCCCTTCCGCGAAGCCGGTGACCCTGCCGCCGCGCAGGACGAGCCCGGTGTGCCCGTGGACGCGGACCGCCGTCCCGGTGCCGTCGCCGGTGATGGCGTGGCCGTCCAGGTCGATGGTGACGTCGTCCGCGCCGACGGTGAGCGCGTCGCCGCCCGCGCAGACGAGGTCGGCGGTGAGCGTGACGCTGCCGGTCAGCACGTCGCCGCAGCTCACGACGTTCAGCGCGGACGCGTGCGCGGCACCGGGCACGGCCAGCACCGCCAGCGCGATCGATAACGCGGCGGCCGTGAGCGTGGTCTTTCTTCCTCGGGACATGAGTGCTCCTTCTCCTGGGCGGATGCGCTGGAGGGCAGCCCGCAGCGCCGTTTGGCACGTTCCAGAGTGCGGCGGTGAGGGGGCGGGGGCGGAAAGAGCGCGGTCGACTTGAGTTTGCGGCCATTTGTGGCATTTGTCGGCACCTAAGGCGGAAGTGGCCACAACTGGACAAGTGGGGCAAACGGCTGGCCCCTGGCCGGGGCCGGCCGTCGTCACGCGCGTGCCAGGCGCAGCAGCAGGTCCTTCACCTCCGTGGCCTCGTACCGCGAGCGGGCCTGCGCCGGATCGGAGCAGAGCAGGACGGGGGCGTCGGCCGGGTCGGCGGGCAGCAGGCCGTGGGAGCCGCGCACCGCGCGGGCGCCCGCGTCCAGGCCGACCACGCTCATGACGTAACGCAGGCCCGCCTTCTTGCGCAGCAGCGCCAGCCCCGCCCGCCGCTTGGCCGCGCCCGGGGCGGCCGGGTCGAAGAACAGCTCGGCCGGGTCGTAGCCGGGCTTGCGGTGGATCTCGACGACGCGGGCGAAGTCGGGGGCGCGGGCGTCGTCCAGCCAGTAGTAGTAGGTGAACCAGGAGTCGGGCTCGGCGAGCAGGACCAGCTCGCCCGAGCGCGGGTGGTCCAGGCCGTGCGCCACCTTGCCGTCCTGGTCGAGCACGGTGGCGACGCCCTCGGTGGAGGCGCACAGCTTGGCCACGGCCGGCACGTCGGCGGGGTCGCGGACGTAGACGTGCGCGATCTGGTGGTCGGCGACGGCGAACGCGCGCGACGTCCACGGGTCCAGGTACTCCATGCCGTCCTGGGTGTGCACGCGCAGCAGGCCCTCGGCGCGCAGGACGCGGTTGACGTCCACGGGGCGGGAGACGTCGGTGATGCCGTACTCCGACAGCACCACCGTGGTCCGGCCCGCGGCCGCGTCGAGCAGCGGCGCCAGCACGGTGTCCAGCTCGGCCGCCGCGGCGGCGGCGCGCGGGTCGGAGGGGCCGAAGCGCTGCAGGTCGTAGTCGAGGTGCGGCACGTAGACGAGCGTCAGGTCGGGGTCGTGGACGGCCATGACGTGCTCGGCGGCCCGGCAGATCCACGACGACGACGCGATGCCCGCCCCCGGCCCCCAGTAGCTGAACAGCGGGAACGTGCCGAGCTTCGCGGTCAGCTCGTCGTGCAGCCCCGGCGGGTCGGTGTAGCAGTCGGGGTCCTTGCGGCCGTCGGCGCGGTAGATGGGGCGGGGCGTGACGGTCCAGTCGACGTCGGCGCCCATGGCGTACCACCAGCAGACGTTCGCCACGGTGAAGCCGGGGCGGTCGCGGCGCGCCGCCTGCCACACCTTCTCGCCGCCGACCAGCGCGTTGTGCTGGCGCCACAGCAGCACCTCGCCCAGGTCGCGGAAGTACCAGCCGTTGCCCACGATCCCGTGCCCCGACGGCGGCAGGCCCGTCAGGAACGTGGACTGCGCCGGGCACGTCACCGCCGGCAGGACGGTGCCGAGCTCGGCGCGGAAACCGGTCGCGGCCACCGCCCGCAGGCGGGGCATGTGGGCCAGCAGTCGCGGGGTCAGCCCCACCACGTCGAGGACCAGCAGCTTCGTCATGCCGTCACTCCGAGGTCGCGCAGGTGGTCGCGGGCGAAGGCCAGCTCGCCGGCGATGCCGTCGGCGAGCTGGGCGGGGGTACGGGGGCGCAGCGCGGGCGGCAGCACCCCCCACGTGTAGGTCTCCACGTCATAGTGGTCGCACAACGGCTCGGGCCCGCCCACCAGCTCCTTCAGCGCCTCGCGCAGCACCGGCACGGTGGTCGTCAGCGGCGGGGGGGGGGGGGGGGGGGGGGGGGCCGGGGGGGGGGGGGCGGGCGGGGGGGGGGCGGCGGGCGGGGGGGGGGGCGGGGGGGGCGGGGCGCCGGGCGGGCCCGGGAGGGGGGGGGAGGGGGGGGGGGGGGGGGGGGG
>NZ_JAATEP010000117.1:0-7690 GCF_012034275.1 Nonomuraea composti
TGGACGTGCGCGCCCGCGCGGGCAACCCGCGCCGGCACGTGGGACGGCTGCTGCGCGACGCGATCGCGGCGGCACGGGGACGAAAGGTGGCGGCCTGACCATGGCTGAGTGGCGCGAGTACGAGGGCGACGTCCACTGGTACGACCTGCCCGACGACGAGGCCGAGGAGGACTGGGTGCCGGACGAGACGGGCGAGGCGGCCGAGAGGCGCTGGGCGTGGGGCCGGCTGGGGGTGGCCCGATGAGCGTCGTCGCGCTGGTCGGCAACCCGAGGGAAGGCTCCAGGACGCTGACCGTGGCCGTCGAGGCGGCCCGCGCCGTCGGGCGGCGGCTGGAGCGGGCCGGCCACGGGTCCGGCCGGGGAGCCGGCGGGGCGGAGCCGTACGAGGTGGTGGACCTGGCGGCGCTCGGGCCGCACCTGCTCGCGCCCGGCGCGTCTCCGCAGGTGGAGGTCGCGCTGGAGCTGGTGCGGGAGGCGAGCGTGCTGGTGGTGGCCAGCCCCACCTACAAGGGCACGTACACGGGGCTGCTCAAGGCGTTCCTCGACCGGCTGCCGCCGCAGGCGCTCGCGGGCAAGGCGGCGCTGCCGCTGCTCGTGATGGGGGACGCCAAGCACGCGCTGGCGGTGGAGGTGCACCTGCGCCCGCTGCTGGTGGAGCTGGGAGCCACCGTGCCCACCCCCGGCCTGGCCGTGCTGGAGTCCCAGCTCCCGAGCCTGGCGGAGGTCATCGCCCCCTGGGCCGACCGCGTGGCCCCACAGGCGGTGGCCGGGGCCGGGCTCACGCAGGCCGCCGGGGCCGAAGCGTCTCAGGCGGCCGGGGCAGGTGCGTCCCAGGCGGCCGGTGGCGGGGAAGTGGTGGAGCCCGCCGTCATTACCTCAGGCTAGGGTTCCGGCGGGCGGTCCACACCGCCGCCCCGGCCAGGACGAGGAGGCCGCCCGCCGCCCACAGGTCGCCCCGGAGCGTGACGGCGTTCACGATCGTGCCGCCGGCCAGCGAGCCGAGCCCGATCGCGAGGTTGAACACCGCCACCCACAGCGCCGAGGCGGCCTCCACCGCCTGCGGCGCCGCCTTGATCATCCAGGTCTGCAGGCTGACCGACACCCCGCCGAACGCCAGCCCCCACCCGGCCAGCAGCACGATCCCCCCGGCGGGCGTGCCGCCGACCAGCGGGTAGAGCAGCACGATCAGGGCCAGGGCGGCGACGATGACGAGCACCGTCCGGTGCGGCCGGCGCGCCACCGCCGCGCCCGCCGCGAAGTTGCCCGCGATGCCCGCCAGCCCGAAGCCGAACAGCAGCGGCCCGACGAGCGCCGCGCCGATCCCCGACAGGTCCTGCAGCACGGGGCTGATGTAGGTGTAGGCCGCGAAGTGCCCGACCACGATGAGGAACGTGGCCACGATCCCGGCCCGCACGCCGGGGTTGCGGAGCTGGTCGGCGAGGTGGCGCAGCCCGACCGGCCGGGTGGCGGCCAGCGGCGGCAGGATCGCGAGCAGCCCGAGGAAGGCGGCGAGCCCGAGCCCGCCGAGCGCCCCGAACGCCGCGCGCCAGCCGGCCAGCTCGCCGATCACGGTGCCGATGGGGACGCCGAGCACGTTCGCGGTGCCGACGCCGCCGAAGATGAGCGCCGTGGCGCGCGGCACGTGCGCCGGGGCGACGAGCCGCACGGCCAGCCCGCCGGCGATGGCCCAGAACCCGCCGATCGCCACGCCGACCACCGCGCGGGCGGCCAGCAGCAGCGGGTACGTCGGCGCGAGGGCGGAGCACAGACCGGCGAGCGCGGTCAGCGCGACCAGCCCGATCAGCAGCAGCCGCCGGTCCATCCGCCCGGCCAGCACGGGCACCACGGGCGCCGCGACGGCGGCGATGAGGCTGGGCAGCGTCACCATCAGCCCCGCTGTGCCCTCCGAGACCGACAGCGCGCTGCCGACGGAGGTGAGCAGCCCGATGGGCAGCTGCTCGGCGGTCACCACCAGGAACGTCGCCACGGTCACCATGACCACCGCCGCCCAGCGGCTCCTGGGTGGGGCGTCCGGCTCCGTGGTACGGGTCGTCGTCATGAGGTCTCCTCACCAGCTATTTGGGAGCGATCGCTCCCGTATGGCGGCTCACCCTAGTATGGGAGCGATCGCTCCACAACTGCGGTAGGGTGGCTGCCATGGCACGGCCGAGGGAGTTCGACGAGCAGGACGTGGTGGCCAGGGCGACCGAGCTGTTCTGGCGGCGCGGCTACACCGCCACCTCCGTCCGGGACCTGGGCACCGAGCTGCGGCTCACCCAGAGCAGCCTCTATCGCACCTTCCACGACAAGCGCGGCCTCTTCCTGCGCGCCCTCGACCACTACCGGGCCACCGAGACCTCCCAGGCGGAAGAGCTGCTGGAGCGGTCAGGGCCGGTGCGCGAGGTCCTGCGCGAGTGGCTGATCTGCATGGTCGGCGACGAGGCCGGGCGCGGCTGCCTCGTCGTCAACACCGCCACCGAGCTCGGCGCCGACGACCCCGACATCCGGCGGCGCACCGAAGCGGCGTTCGACGTCACCAGGACGGCGCTCGAAGCGGTGCTGCGGCGCGGCTGCCGCGACGGCGAGCTGCCCGCCGACCTCGACGTGGACGCCGCCGTGGACCTGCTCTTCACCACCGTGCTCGGCCTGCGCGTGCGCGAGCGCGCCGGTCACGACCCCGAGCGGCTGGCCGCCACCATCGACTTCGCCGTCCGCGCGCTCGCCGCGCGCGGAAACGCCGCCGCATTCTGAAAGCAGGCCCTTGTTAATACGCGGCGCCGGAAAAATCGGTGTCCTTTCTCATTCGTCATTCTTGAACTCGAATTCCGTGGACACCCCAACTCTTCTCACCCATTTCCGGACACATGATGTGCCGCTGGAGCTGCCCAGGGGCGGCGAGCCGGTATGGGACGACGTGGAGCTCCACCGGCGCGCCCGGCTGAGCGACCCCGAGGGTTACGCGCTGCTCGCGCTGGTGCCCGGCACGCTCCCGTGGCAGCGCGCCCGGGTGCTGCTGGAGACGCTCGCCGCCGCGCAGGACGGCCTCGGCGCCGGCACCCGCGCCACGCTGGCCAAGGCGACCAGGGCGCTCATGTTCGGGCTGCCGCCCGCGTACGCCATCACGGCGCTGCTCGCGGTGCGGCGGCTGCACGCCAACCGCAAGCACACGACCAGGGCGATCGTCACGTTCGTGCTGGAGCACCCCGACGCGGACGCGCTCATCGCGGCGCGCCGCCCGGCGCTGACCGACCTCTTCGAGCATGCCCTCGGCCACTTATCTTCGGCTTATACGCTGATATTTCCGGTTTTACAAGATCTTGTCAGCCCTAGAAACCGGTGTTACCTCTTGCGAGATGCGCGAAACCTGCGCATCCCTGGCACGCAGGAGGGAAAACGTGTCGACCACGTCCTGGTTACGCAGCACGCTCATCGTCACCGCGCTCACAGCGTCGGTCCTGCCCCTCGCGGGGGCCGCCCGGGGCGAACCCGGCGGGCAGGCCCCCGAGCTCCACGACTTCCAGGCGGAGAATTCCGGCAAGCCGGATGTGGACCACCGGCAGGGCCGGGTGCCGCCCCCGGCCGGCCTGCGCCTCGCCGGATCCACCGGCAAGATCCGCTGGAACGCTCTCGGCACCCCGGCCGCCATCGTCGGCGCCGAACCGCTCGCCGAGGGCCTGGGCAGCGACCCCGTGCAGGCGGCGCGCGCCTATCTGAAGGACAACCAGGCCGTCTTCGGGCTGACGGCCGAGGCCGTGGACGCGCTGGAGACGGTCGCGGTCAACCCGATCGGCGCCGGCGCCGCCGTGCTGCTGCGGCAGCGCTTCGGCGACCTGCCGGCCGGCGTGGACGGCCTCGTCGCCATCGGCGTGTCCGGCGGCCAGGTCAGGCACGTCACCTCCTCCCTGTCACGCTCCACCGAGGCGCCGCCCGCCGCCCGCCTCACCGCGCAGCAGGCCATGGAGGTCGCGGCCAGGGACGGCGGCATCGACCTCGCCTCGGCGATCACCAAGCAGGCCACGCCGGTGGCGGTGCCCGCGCCCGACGGCGTGCACAGCGCGTACCAGGTGGTGCTGATCGGCGGGGCTCAGGGCGCCGAGGCGGGCTACACCACGCACGTGGACGCGGTCACCGGCGCCGTCATCACCCGCGAGAACCTCGTCGACCACGACTTCGACCCGGACAACCCGCGCTGGGCGGCCTTCCCGGCCAACCCGTCCGGCGACTACTCCGCCAAGGACACCCGCCAGATCTGGTGCCAGGCGCCCGCCGCCGGCTGCGACTACGTGATCGGCGGCGACCCGGCGGCCGGCAAGCCGTGGGACGTCGACCACGTGACGAACGAGCCCACGTTCACCAGCTTCGGCAACGCGGCCAGGACGTTCGAGAACCGGGCCAGCGGCGACCCGTTCACGGTCGGCACCCGCTCGAACGTGCCCACGCCGAGCAGGAACTACGTCTACCCGTGGAAGAACACCTGGCACGAGGCCAAGTGCGACCCGGCCGTGTTCGACCAGCCGGGCGAGGCCGACCTCGAAGCCGCCATCGCCAACCTGAACGCCATGCACAACCGCATGCACGACTGGTCGTACCGCCTCGGCTTCACCGAGACCGCCTGGAACATGCAGGCCGACAACGGCGGGCGCGGCGGCCTCGGCAACGACCCCGAGCAGGGCAACGCCCAGGCGGGGGCGCGGGTGCTGTCCGTCCGCGACAACGCCAACCAGATCACCGGGCCCGACGGGGTGGCGCCGATCACGAACATGTACCTGTGGCAGCCGATCGCCGGAGCGTTCTACTCGCCCTGCGTGGACGGCGACTACGACATGTCGGTCATCGGCCACGAGTACACGCACGCCATCTCCGGCCGCATGATCGGCGGGCCGAATGCCGGCTGGAGCGGCGCCCAGGCCGGGGCCATGAACGAGAGCACCTCCGACCTGTTCTCCATGGAGCAGCTCTTCGAGTACGGCACCCGCCCGGCGGGCGACACCCCGTACGTGACGGGCGGCTACGTCACCGGGGACCGGTCGCGCGGCATCAGGAACTACGACATGTCGAAGTCGCCGCTCAACTACAGCGACCTCGGCTACGACATCGTCGGCACGCAGGTGCACGCGGACGGCGAGATCTGGTCGGCCACGCAGTTCGACGTGCGGGCGGGCTTCGTCAAGCGGTACGGCCAGGGCACGGCCAGGCTGCAGCGCTCGTGCGCCGAGGGGAAGACGCCCGTGGACAAGTGCCCGGGCAACCGGCGCTGGGCGCAGCTCTCGTTCGACGCGCTGCTGCTGATGGCCTCGGGCGCGGTCGACTACGTCGATCACCGTGACGCGCTGCTGGCCGCCGACGCGATCCGCTTCGGCGGCGCGAACCAGGACATCATGTGGCGCGCGTTCGCCGAGCACGGCTTGGGTGAGGGCGCGACGAGCAACGGGCCCGGCGACGCCGACCCGGTGCCGAGCTTCGTCAACCCGGCGGGCCGGAACGGCTCCCTGCAGCTCAAGCCGCTGGGGGAGGCGAAGGGCGCGGCGCTGCGGCTGTACGTGGGCGACTACGAGGGCCGCGCCGTCCCGGTCGCCGACACCGACCCGGCGACCGAGCTCGGCGACACGGTCGAGATGACCCCCGGCCTGTACGACTTCCTCGTCGTGGGCGCCGGCTTCGGTCACAAGCGGCTGAAGTACGCGGTCGTCCCCGGCGTGCGGCTGCCGCTCCCGCTGGCCCTGTCGCGCAACCACGCCTCGGCGGCGAGCGGCGCGACCGCGACGGGCGACGGCGTCAACCAGGCCCGGCTGATCGACGAGACCGAGGCCACGAACTGGGCCTCCCGCACCGGCGCGCCGGCCGGCAAGTCGGTCGTGGTGGACCTCGCGGGCGACGAGCCGGTCAAGATCCGCAGGGTGCAGGTGAGCGCCATGCTGCGGCCCGGCACCGACGCGGCCGACCCGGGCACGCAGAACCGCTTCTCCAGCCTGCGCTCGTTCGAGGTGCTGGCCTGCAGCGCGAACTGCGCCGACCCGGCGAGCTTCACGAAGATCTACACCAGCAGGGCGGACGCGTTCGACGCCACGCTGCCCCGGCCACGGGGCGCCGACATGCTCATCAAGTCGTTCGACGTGCGCGCCACCAGCGCCACGCACCTGATGCTGCGGGCGCTGACCACGCAGTGCACCGGCAACCCGCGCTACGCCGGCGAGCAGGACAACGACCCGAACTCGGCGACGGACTGCGCGACGGCCAGCCCGGCCAGGGAACACGTCAGGGCGGCGGAGTTCCAGGCGTTCTCCCACTGATCCCCCTTTCGGGGTCGCCGCCCGCGCCGGGCGGCGACCCCTCCCGGTAGTTTGATGTCGTACTATTCGGTCTATAGCTAGTTCGACATCAAACTACTCCGCCTGGGGAGAACCATGCGTACCCTGATCCGGAACGTCCGCGTCTTCGACGGCGAGCGGACCGTGCCCGGCACCGACGTGCTGATCGACGGCGACCGCATCGCCGAACCCGGAGACCTGAAAGCCGACGTGGAGGTGGACGGCACCGGCAGGACCCTGCTGCCCGGCCTCATCGACGCCCACACGCACGCCTTCGACGGCGACCTGGCCGAAGCGCTCAGATTCGGCGTCACCACGGAGCTGGACCTGAACAACCTGCCGCCCATCCTCGCCGCCCAGCGCCGCCTGGCCGCCGAGCGCGACGACGTCGCGGACCTGCGCGGCTCCGGCATGATCGCCACCGCGCCCGGCGGGCACCCCACCCAGATCATGACCCCCGACCTGCTGCGCGCCCTCGGCAGCGACTCCGGGCTGGATACGGTCGCCGACGCCGGGCAGGCGAAGGCGTTCGTCGAGGCCCGGCTCGCGGAGGGCGCCGACTACCTGAAGATCGCCGTCGATGACGGCTCCGCGTCCGGCCTGAGCCTGCCCGTCCTCAGCCCCGAGCTCGCCGCCGTCCTGGTGGAGGCCGGGCACGCCGCCGGGCTCAAGGTCATCGCCCACACCGTGACCGCCAGGGAGGCGCTCGTCGCGCTGGACGCCGGGGTGGACGGGCTGGCGCACCTCTACTCCGACGTGCCGGCGGAGGCGGCCGAGGAGACCGCGGCCAGGATCGCCTCGTACGGGGCGTTCGTCGTCAGCACGATCGTCTACATCGAGGCGGTCACCGGCGGCACCGGTGGCGCCGAGCTGCTGCGGGACCCGCGGATCGCCGCACGGATGTCGGACCGCGCGAAAGCCACCTTCCATCAGAATCCCGGCGGTCCGGAGCTCGGTGACATCCCCATGCACCCGGCGGGCGTGGTCAACGCCGCGCACGCCGCGGCCGCGCTGCTGCGGGCCGGCGTGCCGGTGCTGGCGGGCACGGACGCGACCTCGTTCGGGCCGGTGCACGGGGCGGCCTTCCACCGCGAGCTGCTGCTCCTGACGGAGGCGGGCCTCACGCCCGAGCAGGCGCTGGCCGCCGCGACCAGCGTCACCGCGCGCTGCTTCGGGCTCGCCGACCGGGGCCGGATCGCGCCCGGGCTGCGTGCCGACCTGCTGCTCGTGGACGGCGACCCGACCACCGACATCACCGCCACCCGCGCCATCGCCGGCGTGTGGCGCGCCGGCGTGCGGCAGGGCGAGCGCTGAGCACGGACCTCCGGGCATGAGAACGGGGCTGAGGCCCCCACCGCCTCAGCCCCGCCCGACCGTTGATC
>NZ_JAATEP010000118.1:0-7196 GCF_012034275.1 Nonomuraea composti
GTGGGATTCCGGGCGTGTGTTTTTCCGTTCGGCCGGGCAGCACCGCCACTCCGGTACGGCGTGGTGTGTCGGCCGAACGCGAGAGTCACTTCCGGGCCCGGCTGCTGGACCTGATGCCACGCGCGGCCGACACCGTCCAGGCCGACCCGTACTTCGCCCTGCTCGACCAGGTGCTGCTGGACCATCACATCTCGGCCATCGAGGCCGACACGCTGATCGCCCTAGCCGTCCGCCTGGATCTCAGCCGTACCGACGCCATCGGTCTGCACCACGACCTCGTCCCCTCGATCATAAAACATCACCGTTTCGGCCGCCTCCGTAGCGACTGGATCAGTTTCTGCCGCCGCTACGGTGTGGACCCCATTCTCGAGCGCGACCCCGCCGCCACCACTCTGCGCATGGCCCGCGAGCTACGCTCCCTGGCTGCCCCTACGTCCGCGCCAGCGATCAGCCGGACGTACGCGCAGAACTCGATCGCCGCTTGATCGGCCTCGTCGAGGGTAGGCCGGCCACTTGGGGTGCTGTCTGAAAACCGAGGATGCCGGTACATCGCTTTTGCGCCGATCGGCGCGCGCTGCAGGATCTGCGGCGCTGCTCGTTTCGCGTACGGTCAGGACGTCGCGGAGGCTTTGCGAGTCAGCCAGGTGCGGGCCGGGCTGAGCTTCAGCTGGGCTCCCTCCGTTGTCGCCCACGTCTGGTAGCCGTGGGAGTACAGGCGCTCGCCGAGCCAGTGGTAGTCATCCTTCACTGGGCGGCGCGGGGTGAAGGGGACGAAGTTGGCGGCGTCGTCGATGCTGCCCGAGCCGTCGTAGCGGGCGAGCGCCGGGTAGGGGAAGACGGGACGGGTCCGGGTGGCGTTGGATGCGATGATCTCGCCGGGGGAGCGGCCGCTCTCCACCCAGGCCATCACCGGGGTGAGGATGTCGAAGGTGTCCGGACCCTCACCGCCGCCGCAGTGCGCGACGCCCGGGAAGAGGTAGAGCCGGGTGAAACCGTCGACCCGGCCCTTGCCCATGGTCCTGTTCATCGCGTCGTAGTAGGCGAGGGTGCCCTGTGGCGAGATGTGCTCGTCGTTCCAGCCGTGCCAGAGCAGGAGCTTGCCGCCGGAGCGCTGGAAGCGGGACAGGTCGGGGTCCATGGCGGCCAGGTAGCTGGACCAGAACGACTCGGTGGTGAGCTTCAGGTCCGGTAGTTGCCAGTCCGGCTGCACCACGTTGGTGTAGCCGAGGTAGCGGGCGAAGGACGTCACGAAGTTCTCACTCATCACGCGGGTGCCCTGGGCAGCCGGGACGAACAGGGTCCAGCCGAGCTCGGAGCCCCACTCGTGGGCGATGGCGGGTTCGAGACGGTTGCCGTCCGCGGTGACCGCGCCGTCGTGCAGGCGCCGGACCACCCCGGCCTCGGCCGGGGACAGGCAGGTCGCTGCGTCCTGCCCGGCGGCGCACTCGAGCGTCGCGGGGGCGAAGTGACACAGGCGCGGGTCGTCGATCAATCCGTCCTTGAGGCCGTCGAGGTCGTCGCAGGCGGCCAACGCGGGCCAGAGCCGTTGTTCTTACAGTCCACGTGCTGCTGATTGTTCGACGGCAGGGCGGCCCGTAGCGAGTTCGGACACGCTTGTAGTCGTGGAGCGGCTAACGTTCAGCAGCCGGGTGATCGAGGACACGGTGGCGTCGGGCTGGGTGAGCGCAAGGCGCGGGCGTGCCGGATCAGCTCGCGGACGAACTCAGCAAGGGCGGCGAAGACGTGGAAGACGAGTCGGCCGCACTTCGCGACGGTTACGGCGCGGTCGCACCGTCGCGCCTCCTAGACGTGACGGTGCGAAGCAGATGCTGATCTCGTGCAACAGGTAGGCGCACTTTTTGATCCTTGGGTTCGTGGAAGATTTCGACGAGTTCATCCAGGCACGGGGAGACGCGCTCCTTCGCTACGGCTACGTGCTTGCCGGGAACTCCGAGGACGCGGCCGATCTCGTGCAGGAGGCGCTGGCCCGACTGGGTGATGCCTGGTTCCGTGTGCGCCAGAAGAACGACCCCGAGGGGTACGTGCGCACGATCATGGTCAGGCTGCACGTCAAATCGTGGCGTCGCCGTCATCGTGAGGACCTGGTCGCCGCCGTCCCTGATCATGGCGGACTCGACCAGTACAGCGACGCCGCCCTGTGGGCCGCTCTTCAGGAACTGCCCCGCAGGCAGCGAGCTGTCATCGTTCTTCGCTACTACGAGGACCTGCCGGACCAGGAGATCGCCGAGATCCTCGGTGTCTCCCGAGGGACCGTACGCAGCCAGGCCGCCCGCGCCTTGGACAAGCTCCGGATCAAGCATGCTTTTCAGGAGGCACGATGAGAGACGAACAGGATCTGATCCAGACCCTGCGCGCAGCCGCCGATCAGGTGAATCGTTGCGATCTCTCGGAGGGCGTGGCCAAGCGACGGCGCGCCAGGCGTACCAGGCACCGGGTGCAGGTTTTGCTCGCGGCGGTGGCAGTGGTGGCGATCGCGGGTAGCGTGACGGCAGTCCTGTCCGGCAAGGACCGGAAGGAACCTGAACCCGCCGTGGCGGTCAGCCCTTCTCCGTCCGTTTCCGAAGCGTTCGTGCCCGAGACGAAGCCGGTCGCCGAGTTGTGGCCACAAGCGGTGCTCAAGGTCCCGATGAAGAACTCGGAAGGTTGGAAGGTGTACCCGGTGACCGGCCTGAGCGCCACCGAGGTGCTGCTGGTCGCGAATTCCCGGTTCGAGAAAGCCGGGCGGCTCGAGATGTTCGACTCGACCTCGGGGAGGAGCCGCGTGCTCGGTTCCATCCCCAGTCCCCAGAAAAAGTACTACCCCCAGCTGTTCGCGGTGGGTTCTGAGTACATCGCATGGTTCGGAGAAACGCCCCAGGACTCCGACGACTGGGCGGATTTCTGGATCATGCCCAGACAGGGCGGCACAGCCCGGCGCGTCGGCGAGGTCGACGCCGACGTCGAGAAGATCGCCGTCACCGACGGCTTCGTCGTGTGGTCGGTGCGGGAAGGCGGCATCTACCGCATGCCGCTGAGCGGTGGTGCCCCCGAGCGGCTGCCCGGCACTGACGGGCTCCACCTGACGGCCTGGCCGTGGGCCGCAGGCCGGGCCGGCGAGCGCCCGGACGCGAACCAGAATCGTCTCGTCAACCTGGAGACCGGCCAGTCATTCGATGTCTCGCTGCCCGAAGGTGTGCAGGCGATGCAGTGTCATGCGCAGTGGTGCGTCGGCGCCCTGGACGGGCACGTGATCAGGCAGCGCATCGACGGGTCGGAGCGCGAGAGCCTGCCTCAGGGGCTGCGCCTGAACCACATGCGCTCGCTGCTGGGTGACCGATACGCGGTGTTCAGGGTGTATGACCCGGATCGCAACAAGATCGGGGTGCCGATCGCCGTGGTGTACGACCTGGAGAGCGGCGTGTTCGCCGGAATCGGCAGACGGTCGGGCGGCGTGCTGTCCGGCAACATGGCGGTGGGCGCGTCATCCTCCGCGCCTTCCGCCACCATCTACTGGGACGCCGACGAGAAGTCTCACGAAGAGTGCGGCCATACCACCGGTTGCGCCGTCAAGACGCGTGGTGGCGGTAAGGAGTACACCGTGGTGAACCTGAAGGCCGTTACCCGATGACCACCATCGTTATCTGAGGTTGTCAAGCGAACTGGCTGGCCAGCCGCTTGGACGTCTGCCAGGCGCGTAGGCGAGCAGACCCAGCATGCCGAGCACGATGTGGTCCCGGCGCGAAGGCACTCGAGCATCTGGAGGGGGCTGGCCCCGAAGCGTGGGCACCGGCTGTCATGCGGCGAGCAGCACTCTATCGACGGTCTGCTGCTCGTAGTCGATCGGGCTCAGGTAGCCGAGGGCGGAGTGCCTTCTGCGGGTGTTGTAGCGGGCGATCCATCTGAAGACGGCCAGGCGGGCCTCGCGTGCCGAGGACCAGTGCTGGGCGCCTTGAAGCGTCTCGCGTTTCGGGGTGGCATTGCAGGACTCCGCGGCGGCGTTGTCGGCGCTGGACCCGACGCCGTCCATGGACTGGCGCACGCCGAGCTCGGCGCAAACGCTGGCCGGGGTGACCATTCTGGGCGGATGCGCCGCCAGCTCCTGGCGCACGCTGACGTCCATGCGGGAGCCGGGCCTGCGCTCGCTGAGAAGTGGCGGGGATGGACCGGCACGGAGATCCGGCGGCGGCCCCGACGATGGCTCGTAGGCGCTGCCCGTCATGACGGTCGAACGGTTGGCGGCTCGCCTCGCCATAATTGCAGGGCTGCGCGGAACAGGGCGTCCGCTGCGGCCCCGCCTCCTTGCGCCTGGGCGGTGCGAGCGCGTTTGACCAGGCGGACGAACAGGTGGGCGTCGATATGGTCGGGTTCGAGCACGAGCCGGTAACCGCCCTGCGTGGTCTGGATGATCTCTTCGGTGGTGTGAGATCCGTCACCGGGCGTGCCGGCGTAGCCGACGCTCGCCTGCGGCAGCCGCCGCTCCGCCCGCAGCGCCAGATGGGTGGGGACGGCGTAGTCGCGGGCCGGGGCGGAGGTCTCGGTGTTGTCGTCCCAGACGACCGGGGCTCCCGTCCCGGCGTCCACCGCGCCGCTGTCGGCGCCCCCGTTGGGGCCCGCCCCGCCGCCGTTGCCGTTGACGCTCGCGTCGAGGCGCGCGTACAGCCGCAGGCCGGCGGGCCGCAGGCGGGTGCGCACGACCACGGCGTTCCGGTCGGGGTCGGTGACGTAGGTGGTGGTCAGGCGGTAGCGACCCCGCCGGCTGGTGGAGGTGATCGTGCAGATCATACCCGAGGCGTCGGTCGCCACCCGGTAGGTGGTGTCGCGGGACTGCAGCTCGGTGAACGTCCTGCCGTCGGTGACGACGAACTGCATGGTCTCGACGTTGGTGTTGTCGATGGTGGGCTCGTACACGTCCGACAGGAGGCCGCCCGCGACCATGTACCAGACCTTGGACGCGCGCCCCGCCGAGGTGCCCACGCAGTCCTTGCGCGCCATCCCGAAGTGCGAGGCCGCGCCAGGCCCGCCCGGCGCGGGGCCCCGGGCGAGCGCGGGCGCGCCGGGGACGGTGACGAGCGCGGCGACGACGACCAGGGCAAGGACGTACCGACGGATCGCGGACATACCACAGCTCCCCTTCCGACCCCCGATGGGTCGGGAGAAGACCAGCGCCGCACGCCTGTCAAGCGTGACCCGCTTGTCCGCGATCGGCCACCCTCGCCCGCGCCGCCGTGGTTGGATGGACGACCGTGATCATCCACCTGAAGGGGCGCGGGCGACGGCGGCTCGTGCTGGCCGCCGCCGCGCTGGCGGTCCTGCTGCTGGCCGGGCTGGGCGCGTACCGGCTGATGAACGCGCGCACGTACCAGATCGCCGGGCAGCTCACGGCCCGCGTGGAGACCCGCGAGAAGGTGGTGGCCCTCACCTTCGACGACGGGCCGGACGAGCACACCCAGGAGATCATCGACCTCCTCGCGGAGGAGCGCGTCCGCGCGACCTTCTTCGTCGTCGGCTCCATGCTGGAGGCCAGGCCCCAGGACGGCCGCGCGCTTGTGGCGGCCGGGCACCAGCTCGCCAACCACACCTACTCGCACCGGCGCATGGTCTTCGTCACCCCCGGCACGGTCGCCGACGAGGTGGAGCGCACCGACGCCCTCATCCGCGCGGCCGGGCAGCGCGGCGACATCCTCTTCCGCCCGCCGACCGGCAAGAAGCTGCTCGTCCTCCCCCTCTACCTGTCCGCCCACAACCGCCACACCGTCATGTGGGACGTCGAGCCGGACTCCGGCCGCACCCCGTCGCCCGAACAGATCGCCGCCGAGGTGCGCGACCAGGTCAGGCCCGGCTCGATCGTCCTGCTGCACCCCTGGTACGGAGGCGGGGCCCGCACCCGGGCGGCGCTGAAGGACCTGATCGCCGCCGTGCGCGGCGAGGGCTACCGCTTCGTCACCGTCTCGGAGCTGCTCGGCTGATTCATCCGGAACGCCCTCTCCCGCGAACCAGGCACCCGGGACGGTAGCCCAACCTTTTGGCACGGTCCTGGGCGGAATGGCCTGGACCGTCACTCAGGGGGGACGCGCCGGGGGCGGCGCGTCGAGGGGGGTCGATGAACAGCGGCGTGAAGCCGTGCGGGCCCGGCTGGGCCGGCACGACACGGGGGTGGGGCGGGCCGTGGCCATGGCCGTGCTGATCGCGGCGGCGACCGGGACGGCCAGGCTCGCCACCACGAGGGCCCCGGCCCGTGCCACGACCGGAACGGCCGGGGCCGCCCCCGCGACGGCTCAGGCCGCCGGGGGCGCGGCGGCGGCCACCGGGAGCGCGGCGGGGGCCGGCACGGGGGCGGGCTCGTCAGCAGAGGCGGAGGCCGACTGCCGGCGCGTCCAATGCGTGGCGCTCACCCTCGACTGGCGGCACCGCGACAGCAGGAAGGTCGCCCGCAAGGCGCTCAAGTCGGTCCGTCCGGGCAGCGTCGTCCTGTTCCACGACATCCACCCGACGACCGTGGACGCCATGCCGCGCGTGCTGAAGGGGCTGGCGAAACGCGGCTACCGGTTCGTCATCGTCAGCCGGCTCTACGGCGGCCGGCCGCCCCGGGTGGTCTACGGCCGCTGACGCCCACCCGGCTGCCCGGTCCGCGCCGCCGCTCGGGCGAGGCGGTCCTCACGCGGGTGTCGCGCCCCGTGCCCGGCGGGCGAGGCGGTCCTCACGCGGGTGTCGCGCCGCGTGCCCGGCGGACCAGGTCGCGGGCGGCCTCCTCCCATCGGGGATGGTCGAAGGCGAAGCCCGAGTCGAGCAGCCGGCCGGGGACGACTCGTCGGCTCTTGAGCAGCAGTTCGGTGTCCGAGCGCAGCGCCAACGCGCCCAGCTCGGCCATCCACCTCGTCGCGGGCAGGCCCACCGGCATGCCCCACGCGACACGCAGCGCGCGCATGAACGCGCGCTGCGGCAAGGGCTCGGGCGCCGCGAGGTTCACGGGCCCGGCGAGGTCGTCCCGGTGGATCCCCGAGGTGGCGGGCCGCCTGCGCCAAGCGGGCCGGGCTCGACAGTCACCTCGGCCGTGCTGAGGTCGGCGGAGACGTCCGCCTGGGTGACGATTGGACGATGACGGGCCAGCGGCCGCCCGCCAGCGGGGAGCGGATCGCGCTCTGCGGGGTGAGGCGCCGTAGTTGTAGAGCGGTGCGTGGCAGATGGTGCTCCAGTGT
>NZ_JAATEP010000119.1:0-7117 GCF_012034275.1 Nonomuraea composti
AGCGGTATGGCCGCCAGCGCCTGGCTCGGCCGCCGCTACGATCACCGCCCCGGCCGATGGCCTGCGGTGCTGGCCGCGTCGCTGGCGGGGACGGGATACCTGCTGCTCCTGGCGGCACCGCCGTACCCGCTGCTGCTCCTCATCGGCGTGGTGTTCCTCGGCGCGGGCAGCGCCGTGTTCCCGCAACTCTTTGCCCTCGCCAAGAGCCACACGAACGGGGCAGCGGCAAGGACCGGCAATGGCACGCCCGTCCTACGCTCGGCGTGGTCACTCGCCTGGGCGATCGGCCCGCTGGCCGGCGGCGCGCTACTGGCCGGTCCCGGCTACTCCGGGGTTCTTGCGGCCACCGCCTGCGGGTTTGGCCTGGTGGTCGTGGCCGTGCTCCGACTGGATGTCCGCCCGCAGATGGCGCCCCAGCCCGACGAGGCGAGCAGAGACCGGCCACTCACCTCGCGAGCCGTCGCGCTTCCGCTGGCCAGCTTCACCCTGTTCCACGTGGCGATGTTCTCGGGTGCGGTGGCGCTGCCGCTCCATGTCACCGAGGTGCTGAACGGCTCGCCGGAAGACGTGGGCTGGATGTTCAGCCTCTGCGCCGCGGCGGAGATCCCCGCAGCGCTCGCCCTGCTGCTCGTGCCGGACCGCTGGAGGCAGCGCATGATCCTGCTCGGCATGGGACTCATGTTGGTCTACTTCGCGCTCGTGGTGGCGCTCACCGGCATCGGGGCTCTGGTGATCGTCCACATCGCCCGAGGCGTCGCCATCGCGGTCGTGGGCGCGCTGGGCATCAGCCACATGCAGGACCTGCTGCCGAGCGCCCCCGGACGGGCCACCACGTTGTTCGCCAACTCCGCGACGGCCGGCTCGCTCGTGTCGGGCATCGCCGCCGGCGGGATCTCCCACGTCCTCGGCTATCGCGCGGCACTGTTCGTCTGCGCCGTGCTCAGCGCCCTGGCGTGGCTGGTGTTCCTGCTCGCACAACGTCGGGCACGAGTTGAGGCAGACAATTCCGTCACCGAGCGTCTGTCACCACGCTGAGCGTCGCCGACAGCGGTCGTGCTGCCCACTGCTCTGGGTATTCGCCTCCTGGCGCACCTCTGCACGCTTACTTGTACGTGGCTCTGCGCTTGAACCCGTACGCCGACAGCAGCCGCCCTCGTCACAGATAGCCGGCGATGGCGTCGGCGGCCTTCTGGTCCCGGATGGCCGCCCGGCGGTGCCAAGCAGCCAGCGCGTGTTGCTCGTCGGCACGAGCAGGTTGCAGCTCGGCCCGCCGGTCATGGTGACGAGCAGCCCGCAGATGGGCCTAGGCCACGCGCGGCCCAGCGATGCGTCGGCGCCACAAGCTGTGCCAGCGCTGCAGCGCCGACCGCTCGCGATCGTGCTGGAAGACGATGCCATCCGGAACCGGCTCGGCGGGCAGATCCAGAGCCAGGCTCTTCAAGCGGGCCCGGACCACCTGCAAGCACGCGGCGGCCAGCTGAGCGTCAGCTCGCGCTTGGCGCGCCCGCTGCAGATACAGATCCTCCACCTCCATGCCGGCCCTCCCCGTTGCGGTGATGGCTCAGCCAGCATCATGCCCCAGGTTGCCTCATGCTCACGGTGGCGTCGCACACGAAACCGGACACACCCACCCCACCCATCGGCCGAAGAGCAACACGATCAACGACCGACAACCCGACTACGTCTTCATGCAGAGTGGCGCGGAACACCTCCCAGCGGCGCCGGCTCTCGGTCAGGAAGGTGATCATGTCGGCGTGCACGAAGTGCGCGTTCGGCAGATGCCCCCACTGCTGGCGAGCCCCTTCGATCTGCACGGGCGACAGGTCCACGCCGGTCGCGTCGATGCCCTTGGTGGCCAGCGCCGCGACCGCGTGCCCGCGGCTGGAGCCGAGCTCCAGCGCCGTGGCGGGGTCGCCGAGCAGTTCGTCGCCGGGGCCGTGACCTTCGTACTGGGTCCAGCCGAACGCGTTCTTCAGCACGATCTCCGGCTTTACAAAGTAAGTTCATGCTCAAGCGTGAAGTACCTGCGGGACAACGCCGGATGGATGGCGGTGATGGTGGCGCGCTCGCGCCTGGGGCCGCAGGCGGGATGGTTGTTGCCCGAGCTACCGGGAGCGCACAGCTCCTGGGCCGCCGGCGGCGGGTCGGGAGTCGAGGGCGCGGGCTGGGCGTTGATCCAGCCCTTGCCGTTGAACGAGCACTTGACCTCTCCGAAGGCGCACGTGTCGGGGATCAGGCCGCTGGGGTCGGAGAAGGCCGTGGGATTGTTGAGCCCGTAGGCGTAGGGGTTGAGGGTCTGTGGCCGGCATCGGCGAAGTCTCCCAGCCCAGCCCGATCGGGCCGCTCTGGGTGTTCTTGCCCGACACCATGCCGTCCACCGTGCCGGAGGAGTAGCTCAGGCTCAGCGACGGCGTCGGGCCGGCGGGCGCCTGCTGCAGCGGCACATCGTAGTTGTAGGTGAAGTTCCCCGATCCCGTGATGACCTGCCAGTCGCCGGAGAGCGCGAGCGGCGTCGCCTTGAACGAGCCCTCCTCGCCCTCAGGGCCGGCCGTGACGGCGAACAGCCCGGCGGGGACCTGCGCGCTCAACTTGGTCCCGCTCTTGAGCGACGGTACGACCGGGCGGTCGGTGCCGTCCTTGAGCGAGGGCGTGCGCCGGCGCTCGCAGCCGCCGGTCAGGGCGCACTCGGGGAGCCGGACGAGCTTGAGCCGGTCGGCGTATCCCGCGCCGTAGCGCTCGGCGAAGCCGGCGAAGTCGACGGAGACCCTGGTGGCCGCGGAGATCCGGAACAGCAGCCCACGCAGCGCTTTGGCGGTGAGGGTCACGACCGGCAGAGCGGTCAGCGAGGCCGTCAGCCTCTGCCAGACCAGCAGGTAGCCGACCTCGGCGAACAGGCACATCGCCAGCAGGACGTAGACCCCGACACACGAGGGCAGCGCGCGCAGACGACGCTGAACGCCGCGGGTTCCTCCAGGACCGCATCGACGAGCCCGAACGGTACGAGCGCGGTCAGCTCACCCACATGCCCGGGAGCGAACAACCTCCCGGTCACCGAGCGGCCGAAGCATCTGTCTCGACAGCGTGGGAAACAGCGGAGCTGGCATGCTCGGCAAGCAACGGAGGTCCAGTTCTTTGACGGCTGGTCGTGGAAGATCACCGTTCTACTGGATCACCGTCCTCATGTCCTGAGAACCACGTCTTGACGGCTTCGCGAAAGCCTTGACTCCCTGGCCTTGGGCGAGCCTCCGTCGGCGGGCGGCACGATCGGAGACCGTACGCTCATCCGCATACCCGACAAAAGCGGTAGCGAGGATGTCGGGTGATCTGGGCCGGTGTCGTCGCACGATGGGGGCATGGATGACACGACCTTGAAATCTCGTTTCCTTCGCGACGGCTTCGTGAAGTTGGAGGGTGCCGTCGCGCCGCGCGTGGCAGCGGACTGTGCGCGGCTGCTGTGGCGGGAGACGGGCTGCGATCCGGAGGACCCGTCGACATGGACGCAGCCCGTGCACTGGGTGGCGGGTATGGCGCAGGGGCCGTTCGCGGCCGCACCCAATTCCCCGGCCCTGCACCATGCGTACGACCTGCTCGTCGGCGCGGGACGCTGGGAGCCGCGCTACTCACTGGGTACGTTCCCGCTGCGCTTCCCCCACGAGGAGGAACCGGACGACGCGGGCTGGCACATCGAGGGCAGCTATCTGCCGGAGGGCGAGAGCTGGTACTTCACGAATCTGCGCTCCAAGGGGCGGGCGCTGTTGATGTTGTTCCTGTTCAGCGAAGTCGGTGAAGAGGATGCCCCCACCCGGATCCGGGTCGGCTCACACCTCGACGTGCCGAAGGTGCTGGAGAAGTACGGGGAGGACGGGGCGAGCGGGCTGACCCTCGCACCCGATCTGGTGGCGGCGTCCGACCACCGGCCGCTCGCCCTCGCCACCGGGTCCCCGGGCGACGTTTTCCTGTGCCACCCGTTCCTGGTGCACGCTGCGCAACCGCACCACGGGGCGCGGCCGCGCTTCATGGCCCAGCCGCCGCTCCTGCCGGCCGCGCCGTACGAACTGGATCGGGCCGACGGCGCGTACTCCTTGGTGGAGATCGCGATCCGCCAGGGGCTGGGACGGGACGGGGGCGGCGCCGGATAGAGGTGCTTGCCGACTATCGTCGGCAGGGCGGCCGTGAAGAGGCCGCGGAAGGAGGGGCACGCATGCTGGAGCGGCTGAACCAGGCCATGGAGCACATCGAGGGCCGTCTGGACCAAGCCGTCGACGTGGAGGAGCTGGCGCGCATCGCGGCCACCTCGGAGCAGCACCTGCGCCGGATGTTCTCCGCACTGGCGGGCATGCCGCTCGCGGAATACGTCCGGCGCCGCCGGCTCACCCTCGCGGGCGCCGAAGTACTCGCGGGGCGTGCAACGCTGCTGGACATCGCGGTGCGCTACGGCTACGGCTCCGGTGAGGCGTTCGCGCGGGCGTTTCGTGCCATGCACGGCATCGGACCAGGCGAGGCCCGGCGTACCGGCGCCGCGCTCACCTCCCAATCCCGCATGACCTTCCGTCTCACCATCGAAGGAAGCAGCAGCATGCGGTACCGCGTCGTGGACAAGGCTGACTTCACCGTCGTCGGGTTCAAAGCCCGGGTACCGCTGGTGCACGCGGGCCCGAACCAGGCCATCATCGACTTCGTCCGTAAGATCGATCCACAGGCCCTGGAACGCCTGGAGAAGCTGTCGGACCAGGAACCGTCCGGCATCGTCGCGGTATGCGACGACGTCGACCCCAGCCGCGCCGAGGGTAATGAACTCGACTACCACCACGGCGTGATCACCTCCGCGGCCGCTCCGGAAGGCGCGACCACGCTGGCCGTCCCAGCCGGCACCTGGGCGGTTTTCACCACCTCCGGGCCCGCGCCACGGGCCATCCAGGAGCTGTGGCGGGACGTGTTCACCGAGTGGTTCCCGTCAAACCCGTACCGCACCCGCACCGGCCCCGAGATCCTCCGCATCCAGCTGTCGCCGGAGAAGACCGAGGCCGACGCCGAACTGTGGCTCCCGGTGGAGCCCGAGCACCGCTGAACACAGCGACCTGCCCGCGGATAGAGGCCTGCGTCGCCCCTGAGAGAACCACTCGCAGGTCGGCCACTCACCCCGGAGGCGTCCGCTGCGGATTTCGCAACATCCACCGCTTGCTCGGCACCCCCGCCGCTGTTCCAAATCCACCCGGAAACGCCCTAAAGAATCAGGCTCAGGCCCGCGACACCCCGTCCACCGAAAACAAGATCAACCAGCGTCTGCCACCCGAGAAGAACCCCAGGCCAGAGGCTAAAGGCGAAGCTGAAGGGCTGGCTGTGACGTGATCGCAGTGTGACGAAATCGGAACACTGCGCACAGCTACTCTATTGGGCATCGCCGTGCCCGATAGCGCGGGCGCGGCTGCGGACGGCAGCGGCCTGCCCGCTGCTTTCAGGAAGGTCGTGCCCGGTCAGCGGGGTCAGTCCCAAGTGGGGAGCATGCCCTCGGGGTAGCGGGCGCCGAAGCCGCCGGTCGGGAGGATCTCGGCGATGCGCTTCAGGTCGCTGTCGTCGAGGGTGAGGTCGGCGGCGGCCACGTTCTCCTCCAGCCGCTGGATGCTGCGGGTGCCGGGGATGGGAACGATGTCGTCGCCCTGGGCCAGGAGCCAGGCCAGGGCGAGTTGGGCAACGGTGGCGTCCTTGGTCGCGGCCAGGTCGGCGAGCCGCTGGGTGGCCTCCAGGTTCTTCTCGTAGTTGCCGGGCTGGAAGCGGGCGTCCCAAGTGCGCATGTCGGTGGGGTCATATTCGGCGCCGGGCTTGGCCTGGCCGGTGAGGAAACCCCGGCCGAGCGGCGAGTAGGCGACGAACCCGATCCCGAGCTCGCGCAGGACGGGAAAGAGGATCTCGGCGTCCCGCTCGAACAGGGAGTATTCGGTTTGCAGAACCGAGACGGGCTGTACAGCGTGCGCGCGACGGATGGTGTTCGCCCCCGCCTCGCTCAGCCCGAAGTAGCGGACCTTGCCGGCGTCGATGAACTCCTTGACCGTCCCGGCCACGTCCTCGATGGGTACGTTGGGGTCGACGCGGTGCTGGTAGAGCACGTCGATGACGTCGACGCCGAGGTAACGCAGGCTGTTGTCGACGACCTCGCGGATGTGCTCGGGACGGCTGTCGACACCGCCCTCTCTGGTACCGGTGAAGTCGAAGCCGAACTTGGTCGCGATGACGACCTCGTCGCGTATCGGGGCGAGCGCGGCGCCGACGATCCGCTCGTTCTCGCCCTGCCCGTACAGCTCGGCCGTGTCGAAGAACGTCACGCCCAGCTCGTGGGCCCGGCGGATCGTCGCGATCCCCTCGTCCTCATCCGACGGCCCATAGGCCAGGGAGATGCCCATCGCGCCGTATCCCAGCGCCGACGCCGCCAGCCCCTGCCGTCCGAGGGTCCGTTGCTCCATGATGCGTCCTCATTCCCGCAGATGTAAGAGTGGTCTAACATTAAGTAAGAGTACTCTAACATTGGAAAGGAAGGGAGAATCGGTCGCCGTGAGCAGACCCACGCCGCCGAAACGCGGCTACCACCACGGCGACCTGCGTTCCGAGCTGATCCGCGAGGGTCTCGCGCTCCTGGCCGAATCGGGCGTCACCGGTTTCTCCGTGGCGAAGGTCGCCGCCCGCGTCGGCGTGTCATCGGCCGCGCCGTACCGTCACTTCCCCGATCGGGAGGCACTGCTCGCCGCCTGCGCGGCCGCCATCATCGGCGACATCACCGACGTTCTCGTCGAGGCGGCCGAGCGAGCGGGGCCCGATCCCGTGGACCGGCTCGCTGCCACCGCGGGCGCCTACACCCGTTTCGTCCTGGAGCACCGCGCCGGCCTCGACCTCGTCTACTCCTATGATTTCGCCGAGCCCCACCGGCCGACCGTCCAGGAGCAGAGTCGCCGCCTCACGGCCGCCCTCATGCGCCTGGCCGCGGACGTGCTGCCCGCCGACACTTCCTGGGCCGACACCGCCGATTTCGTCTACGTGCACCTGTCCACCACGCACGGCTACGCTACGCTGCTCTTCAAGGGCACCCGCCCGCCACAAGGCATCGACGATCACGCGGTTCGCGCTG